>NZ_JBHUSF010000095.1:0-27771 GCF_042673295.1 Rhodococcus sp. NPDC057014 | reverse complement strand
GCTTCCACTCCGCCAGTGTCATCTCGCAGCGGAAGTAGCCTTTGGAGATCTTCGTCAGCTGCCACGGCCCGGCCCCCTCCCGGCTCCCGGCTTTCGGGCCGAGGACGTCGGTGAAGAGTTGGCGGAAGGCGTTGGTGGCACCGGAGAGCCCGTCGATGTGTAGGACGTTCAGCTCGATGAGGTATGGACCGCGGTCGTCGGGGGCGGTGCCCAGGCCCCACCGTCGGCGGTTGTCGTCATCTTCGAGTTCCGGGGGCGCGGTCTGCCGGTCGAGACGCTCGCCCGAGAATTCGTCCCGCGAGGATCCGTCGCCGGCGCCCCGAGATCGTGGTCCGGTCATTGCTCACCTGTCTTCCGCTGTGGATTCGACGAGTAACAAGTACCGAACCCTCTGTGGCTAAGATGATTTGCGGTCACAGGTCTTCCCTCGCCGTCCTTGGTTCCACCCGGCCTATCAGGCGTGGCCCCGACGGGGCCCATACCGCGCTGTGCCCCCACCCTGAGCTGCGGCTGCGTCCGATGCGGTGTGAAGGCCGGTTGGTCTGTTTTCATCGTCCTCTCCGGGGTTGCCGGTGTCAGCGTTGGTTCGGCGCTCTAACTACTGGCGCTGCGGAAAATCGGGCCGCGGCGCTCCGTCCTTGTGGGGGACCGGTGATGGCGTGGTGCTCGCACATCGTCTCTGCGTGTGTGGCCAGTGCGAAGTGGTGCGGCGTCACCGAACTCGCGGGCCTCCCGGCACCGCGCAGCGTCCGATACCTGTATGGAACGGGGAGTGTTTCGCGTCGTCCGTGTCTGCCCGATGTGTCTCGACCCTCGAAACGTGTGATCTGCGGTGCGCAGGCGTTGTCAACGCAAGTTCCGCGGAGCCGATTTGCGACTACCCTTTGCCCGAGCCGGATGCAAACCCCTCAACGCAGCCGGTCTTGTTCTCGATCGCACGGTTGCGGGCGTTGCGTAGCGGAGCGGTGATGTGACGTCGTGCCGATGAGCCGAGGCCGGGGCAGGAGCTATTGCCGGCAGCTCGAGTGCATCGGCGGCATCGCGATCGACCACCCGGTCGCGGGCGGATCGGACGTTTCCGGCAAGGGGAGTGTGCGAGACTTCAGCCGCGGACTGTGGAGGGGTGCGTTCTCCGATCAGGGCTTGTGGGCTCGTTAGTTCACCTCACCACCGGTGACTTCGGCGCGGCGAGGGAGGACGATAAGTCACACACGCCTGACAGACCGCGTGGTCTGAAAGAAGGAGAAGATGCGGGTGCAGCCGGGTCGGTGATAGTCGCGTCGGGTGGGTAGCGCGGTGGCGTGAAATGCTCATCGCCGCGAACCCGGCGATGCGGGCCACTCGTTTGCCATGGTGAGCTGACGATCGGTCACTGGAAGGTGAGTGGAATGGTCCTGCCGCGGGGTACGGTGCCAACGTCGTTGGTTGCTGCTGTCCTGCTCACGGCTGGGGTAGCGGGCTGCATGCGCACGAGTTCAACGGATTACTCGGCCGACTCTCCGGTCGCCTCGAGTCCGGTCTCGCACGGTGCGAACTCTCCGACGCCCTCGTCGAACGACCGCCCCAGCAGCGGCGTAGTTTCCGCGACGGGCACCGATGGGGAAATCGAGCAGGACGACACCGGTAGGGCGAGCGGATCGCCGCTCAATCTTCCACCGAGAGTGAACTTTCAGGGCTTCAATTTCGACGTAGTCCGGAAGGTGATCGTCGATTACCTGGAGCCGCAGTGCGGAGCGAGCACCCCGTGTTACCGGATTGTCGAGGCAACGGACAACGCGGGTGAATTCCGCACGTGCCAGTTCGTCGCCTCCGACCCGCCGCTCGCCGATACGCCGCAGCCGATACCGTACGGGTCCGTCATCACCTTGTACCGCGGCGCGATTGCCCCGACGGATGCAGAGGACGAGAACGCTCGGTGTTCGGCAGGGACCGATGGCGCCGGTGAAGTGTCGACCGATGAACCGACCCGGCAGGAGCCGACGGAAGAATCGGCGACCGACCCGAACACTCCGCAAGTGAGCACACCCGACCAGCCGGGCCCGAGCGAGGCATCAGCAACGCCCACGGGGCCGGCAGGGCCGAGCTGAGCTATCGTGCAGAGGTCCCGCCGGGCCCGTCCTCGGCACGCTCCCAATGCCATCGCAGGGTTGCGACGCACGCGACCGGCCACCGAACAGGGGGATCCCACCTCGTCGGCGTTGCCGCGACTGCTGCGGATCGCCTCGACCGCGATTGCCCCGATCACACTTCTGACGGCGTTGCTGTTCTTCTTCGGATGGTCACACGCGTACAGCTTCTACAACTATTTCGGTGTCGACTCGTCCACGCTCGGGTTGACCCGGCAGGACTACGTGATGCGAAGCCAGGATTCGCTCTTCGTGCCACTGGTGGTCGTCGGTTTGCTGTGGCTGCCGGCGCTGTGGGGGCACACCGCCCTTCGGGCCCGGCTGGCGCCGCGTCCACCGTCGCAGCAGACGAAGGTGATCGCTCTGATGATGCTCATTGGGTTGGTGCTCGCCGCACTCGGTTTGAGCCAGTTGCGTTTCGAGTCGTTTCTGGCAAGCTATGTTGCCCTGGCACCTATGCTCCTGATCTGCGGTGTCGTGTTCTTCTTCTACTCGGTGAGTCTGGGACGGTCCCTGCGGGAGGAAGGACACTCACCCCGTTCGTCACAATTCGCCGTGGCCGAATGGGTCGGCGTCTTCATCCTCGTCGGGCTGGGCCTGTTCTGGGCGGTGAACGACTATTCCGCGGCCGTCGGTTCCAAACGCGCGGAAGAGCAGTACGAGACCATCGCCGAACTTCCTTCGGTCGCCATTTTCGCCGACCACTCACTCAGTCTCAACATTCCGGACATCATCGAAACGCGCTGCGGAAACGATGATGCGCACTTCCGATACAGTTACCTCGGCTTCAAACTCGTAGAACAAGTGGGCAATCAGTACCTTCTACTGCCCGCGACCTGGACGCCGATCCGTGGATACGCACTGTTGCTGCCACGAAGTGACTCGATTCGACTCGAATTCAGTCCGGCATCGACGAAAACGGATCTTCGTCCCTGCTGACCGGTCGGCTGCGGAACCGGACCTGAATCGCCTCGTCCGGTCACGACGGCCGCCACCCCCGCCCGCTGTCGGCCGATTGCACTGAAGGCCGGCGCCGTGGTCGCAGTCGTGCCATCGACTACATGCATGTCGGTGCAGACACGCCCCACCCTGGGGTGCGGCACCGAAACCGAACGGTGAAGAGGTGTCGGAACACCACGATCGAAGAGGCGTCGCCCTTGACAGGACGCGCGGTGAAAGGAGGAAAATGAGAATGGTTGGTCTGTTGGTGGGATCAGCGATTCGCCAGGATCTGGTCCCGCCAGGGTGGCCCCACCGACCATCACTCGACCAAATAGCAAAGGAGCACGTCAGGGTTGTCAGTGTTCGAACTGGATATCGAATTCAGGCCGAGGGCTTTCGGTCGCCGCCGGCGAGAGCAATGACCGACGTCGCCATCGAATACGCTGCGCCCAAACGCGGTACAAGTTTGAGGCATGGGACGCAGATCGGTTCCAGCGCAGCAGGTATCGTCATGGGGCCGCGTCGCCTTGGCAGGCTGTCGGCGGTCGTCGGTATGCAAGCATAAAATTTGGTGTTCGATTCGGTCCTAACCACTCGCCACCAGTACATCTCAAAGACGAGTCGACCAAAGTCGCCGACTCGTAAGGTCCTGTCACGGCGTGTCACGTGCAACAGCGAGGCAATCATGATTCGTTACCATCCGTTGGCGCCTGGAACCTACTCCGGTATGAGCAGCGGTTATCGCACTCCCGACCGACCCGACCACCGCGGGGTGGATATCGCTGCAAACAAAGGAACGCCGATCTACTCACCTACGGACGGCACCATTGCGCATGTCGGAATCAACGACGACCCCCAGGGTTACGGGTCGTGGCTGGTCATCGACTCTCAGGACCGGTGGGGGCTGGACTTCACATTCGGCCACACCCCGCCGTCGTCGTTCGTCAATCCGCACACCGGTGAGCAGTGGAAGTTCGGGGACGTCGTGCATGCGGGGGAGCAGATCGCGGTGGTGGGGTCGGAAGGCGGTTCGAGCGGTCCGCATCTGCATTTCGAGACATTCGGTGCGCCCGGTCGTTTCGGTGGACCGGACCTGGATCCGAACGCGACGTGGTTGCGGGAGGCCGTGGACCCGCGTGAGGCACCGAAGGTGGATGGGCAGGGCTCGCTGGTGGGGAAGATGTTGGTGGACTTCTCGGCCGGGGTTCCCACCGCCGAGCAGATCCAATCGGGCGGATTCGCCGGCGCCATCCGCTACGTTGCCGACCCGAGAGCCGGGTGGATGGTCGGCAAGCCGCTGCGGAAGGCGGAGGCCGACGCGCTGCGAGCACGAGGCATGGTCGTCGTGTCAAATTTCCAGTTCGGTAAGTCCGACTGGCTGGGTGGGGCGGAGCAGGGCCGCCGGGATGCCGAGCGGGGCATCCAATTGCACCGCGAGGCCGGGGGACCGGAGACCGCGCCGATCTACGTGTCGGTGGATGCCTCACCGAGCGAGGAACAATGGAATACCTTGGTGCGCCCGTACCTGCTCGCGTGGCAGGAGCGCCTCGGTAAGGGACGGATGGGTGTCTACTGCAATTTTCCGACGATCGAGTGGGCACTCCGCGACGGCGTCGGTAGCTATTTCTGGATGCACAACTGGGGGAGCGAGGGTCGGGTTCATCCGGGAGCCCACCTGCATCAGTTCGAGATCGACAAGCAGAAGGTGGGAGGGGTCGGGATCGATCGGAACCGCGTATTGAAGGAACCGTTCGGGCAATGGGACAGTTCCGCTCCCGTCGTCCCCGCTCCTGCGCCCGCTGAACCGGCGCAGCCGGCACCCGCTGGGTACCCGATCACCTGGTACGGCGGCCCCGGCTACGATTCGGGGCACGGCGCCTACATGCGTATCTACCTCCACACCACCGAGAATCAGGATTGGATCACACGCGCCGAGAACGTTGCCAACTATCAGGCCGGTGCGCAAAACGGCAGTTACCATTACCTGATCGACGACGAGCACATCATCAACACGGTGACCACCAAGAACACGGCGTGGGGTGTGCTCAGCGACAACCGGGTGAGCATCCAGATCGCGATGGTCGGCACGTCGGGCACCGTGGACCGTTGGAGCGGAGCCAACCCGAATCGCGAAGAAAATCCCAAGACCCGCGAGCAGTGGCTGACCCACACGAAGATGCTCGACATGGTGGCGTTCGTCATCGCCAAGGTCGCCACCGAATACGACATTCCGATCGAGCGGGTCGATATCGCCGGAGTCGGTCAGAACCGGCGGGGGGTGAGCAGCCACAACAACTACACCTACGGATCGGTGATCCTCAAGGGCTTCAAGGACGGTACGCACTGGGACGTCCCCGACACCTTCCCCTATGACGTCGTGCTGGCCGCGGCCACACGCTACGCCGGTGTCGCGGACGACCCGGATCGTTTCCCGCTCCCACCCGGTCACTACTGGGGACCCCTGGACGGCCCGGCCGAGTCGTGGTCCAACATGTACGGCAACGAGCCACAGTCGTCGAAGGACGGCCTCGAGCGCTGGCAGGAAGCGATCGGCATACCAGGATCGAGCGTATTCGACAGGGCCACCGAGGATGCGGCCACCCGCATGCAACAGCTGTGGGGTTGGCCGGTGAGCGGAAACGTCTACGAGGGGGAATGGAACGAGGTCATCCGCAACGGGTGGCGGCTGCCGCCGCCGGAACCGCCGAAGCCGCTGGTGCCGATCGATCCGGGTCCGAAGGTGGGCCGGTCGACGAAGATCAAGACGGTCACCGGGCCCGGACTCACCGACCGGTTCGGGATGGCAGCAACAGATCTGGGTGTCATGGCGCGCACCCCGTCGGGCCGGATCCTCGCCGTGTTCGGCGACACCTTCCGCGGACCCCGGGTGGGCGACGGGGACTGGCGCTCGCCTGTGGCGCTGTTCTCGGATACGAAGAAACTCGACGAGGGGATCGTGTGGAGCGAGGCCGCTGGCGGCGATCCGCACTACGCGCGGCAACTGTGGGACTACCCGCACGACAACCCGGTGTTCTCCACCGTCCTGCCATCGGATGTCATCACAATCGGTGACACGATGTACCTGCACGCCATGGTCAACAAGGGCCTCGGGAACGTCGTCTGGACCGAGATCTGGAAGTCGACCGACGATGGCCACACCTGGCAGCACACCGGGGCGAAATTCGCTGCCGGGCTGCACCGTGGCATGGCCCAGCTGTGGACGTGGGACGCCCCGGGCGACGGGTGGGTCTACGTGCTCTCCACCGGCTTCCAACGCAACAAGCCGCTGATTCTGCGCCGGGTGCGTGAGGACCGGATCGCTCGGGCCGACGCGTACGAGGGCTGGGGCTGGAAGAACGACGCGTGGGGGTGGGGCAACGAACCGACCCCGGTGCTCGAGCGCGTCGATTCGGGGGCCAAGTTCGGCGAGATGTGCCTGCGGGCCATCGGAGGCAAATGGGTTCTGGTCACCTTCGACAGCTCCGACGTCGGTGGATACGACATCGATGTGCGGGTGTTCTCCACCATCACCGACAACCTGTACGAGGCGCACAAGGCCACCCCGATCCGTGGTGTCGGCTGGGGGCAGGAGGGCGACGACGCGGTGGCCCAGTTGTACGGGCCGTCGATCGTGCCCGGTTCGAAGGTGGACGGCGGCTTCCACATCGTCGTCAGCCAGTGGAAGACCGAGGGACCGGACAAGGGTTGGCCGTACCGAGTGCTCCAGTTCAAGATCCCGGTTAACGGCCGGGAAGAAATCCGCGATGATGGGGCTGCCAATCAACACAACGGACGATAGGCATGGGCTTCAGACGTCCCAACGGACCGGTGGCACCCGATATCCCCGTATGGTGAGGTTGTCGGATGCCGAGTGTGGTGGTCCTCCTGAGGGACGTCGGAATGTAGTTGGGCGAATACGGGTGGTGTCCGTCGCTGAACGTGCCGATGGATCCGCACTACGAGACCGACCGAGAAGTCGTGCGCATCAATGAAACTCATGACCTTCTCCGGGCCGGGTCGATCTCCGCAGCGCAAGACGCGCTCGCCGCCGCGGGACCTGGTTCACCCGCCGCAGCTCCGCGACCTCCCAGGCCAGGCGCCGGTTCTCCTCGATCTCGGCGACCGCCCGGTGCAGCCGGAGCAGGGCGCCGTCCCCGCGGGACGGGCGGTCGCGCGGCCGGAACTGGTGGATCACCGGCACGATTGCTCCTTCCCGATGCCGACTGTGCAATCCAGAGGGGTAATCCGGCAGCTGACGGCCAGTATGTCGGTGTCGCCTCGCTCTCGAGGACACACCTGTTGTGGCACTATGTATTCCATGGCCACTCCCCGGGGGTCCGCAGCAGAGTGGGCCTGGCAGCGGCAGAGCGTGTGGTCGAAGACGGCCGGCAGGCTGAAGTCGGGTCCGCAGCGGGCACGTCAATGGCGCCTGGGGTTGACGGTGATGGGTGCCGGGCTCGCGTTGGCCGGAAGCCAACTGCAGCCGGTCCATCAACCTGCCGGGATCACCATGGCGGTGGTGGCCGCCGTGGTGATGGCCGCCGTCGGGGTGTTGGGTGGGCGTCACAGTGTCCACCAGGTCCGTCAGTGGACCCGAGCGCGGTCGGTATCCGAGGCGATCAAGAGTGAGGTGTTTCTGTTCCTGACCTCGACCGGGGACTACGACACCGATGACCGGGAGCAACGCCTGGATGCCGAAGTGCAACGGCTCGAACGGGAAGCGGGTGATCTGTACCGCTACACCGACGAGGTGCGGGCGACGGTGCGCCCGCTGCCCGCGGTGTGTGACGTGGACACGTATCTGGACCTGCGGGTGCGCCGCTCCCAGTTGGAGCACTACTACGAGCCCAGGGCACGGCTGATGCGCCGACGCGTGCGGATGTTCAAGGCGATCGAGGTGACGCTCGCCCTGGTCGCGGCGGGTTTGGCGGCCGCCGCATCGGTGTCGCCGAACGTCGGGGCGTGGGCCGCCGTGGCGACGACCGCAGCCGGGACGGTCGCAGCCCATGCCGCCGCCGAACGATACGAACTGCTGTGGATCGAATACAGCCGCACCGCTGCCGAACTGCGACGCCTCGCCGACCGACGCACCGCGGCCAACGCGAAACCCCTGTCCCCGACGGAATTGATCGCCGAGTGCGAGAACGTCATCTCCGTCCAGAACCAGGCGTGGATGGCCAAGTGGGGCGAGGAGAACAACCCCAACCCCGGCAGCAACTGAACTGCACAGGCGCATCGCCGGCGTTCCTGAAACCGCTTCTCGCTGAGAGCGGATCGATCACCGCCGGACACGCCACGGGCACGGAACTCTTCGACGTGCTCGGGTGGTGCGAAGTGAACCGTTCCGGATGTCGGATTCCTCCCGCAAAACCCGTGGTGGAGCATGGTGTCGGGCCGTGAGTTCGGACTTTGAGCCCGTCTCGTTCCATTCTGCGATCTGACCAGACTTTCCAGTGGAGTTCGGGTCGACCAAATGGCTGAAAAGAGTGGTCGGCGAGGTCAACACTGGAAGGATGAACGTCACGGGCACCGCCGCACGGGGTTTCCCGCAGCATGGGTGGTTTCGTGGTGCTGCCGACGCCGGGCATCCGACGGCCGGTGGTGTGCTGCACTCCCGATCACGATCGACGACAGCCTCGAAGTCGCAGCAGCGCCGGCACCGGTTCGCCGTCCGGGCACAGCGACTCACCGGTGCGGGTGAGTGCGTCGTGGTCGTCCCGGCCGGGCTGCGGCTTCGTGCTCGCGCGGATGCGGTGGGGTGATGGTGTGTCGCGTGTCTTCCTGAGTCATTCGAGCCGGGATTCTCGGGCGGCGATCGCGGTGAAGCGGTGGCTGATCGAGCAGGAACCCGCCCTGGCCGACGAGATCTTCCTGGATCTGGACCCGCACACCGGGATCCGGCCGGGGGAACGCTGGAAACAGGCGTTGCAGCAGGCGAACACCCGCTGCGAGGCGGTGATCTGCCTGCTGTCCGCACGCTGGGAGGCCTCGCACGAATGTGCGACCGAGTTCCGGTACGCGGAAACGTTGAACAAGGCGGTTCTCTGCGCCCGGCTGGAGCCGGTGCCCGGCAGCATCACCGGTGAATGGCAGCGGTGCGATCTGTTCGGTGCCGGTCCGACCACCGAGATCACCATCGATTCCGGGGATCCGGTGGTCTTTGCCACCGAGGGTCTGCACCGCCTGCTGGACGGGCTGCGCGCGTTGGGGATCGGGGCGCAGTTTTTCCCGTGGCCGCCGCCGCACGATCCCGATCGGGCTCCGTACCGGGGTTGGGCACCGTTCGACGAGGCCGATGCCGCGGTCTTCTTCGGCCGGGACGGCCAGATTGTGCGCGGATTGGACGCGGTGCGGGGGATGCGCGGGTCGGGGGTGGAGTCGCTGTTGGTGATCCTGGGCCCCTCCGGTACCGGGAAGTCGTCGTTTCTGCGGGCCGGGCTGCTGCCGCGGCTGCGCCGCGACGACCGCCGGTTTCTGCTCCTGGACATCGTGCGCCCGGAACGGGCGGTGCTTTCCGGGGAACTCGGCGTGGCCCACGCCCTGCACAGCCTGCGCACCGATCTGGGGTTGCCCCGGCCGCTGCTGGGGGAGATCAAGGACGCCTGCCTCGATTCCGACGTCGACCGGCTGCACGACTGGTTGGCCGAGGCCCGGGAGGCGGCCCGCGCCCGGCTGCTCGACCTGCCCGCCGACGCGCCGCCGCCGACGCTGGTCCTGCCGCTCGATCAGGGTGAGGAACTCTTCGGGGCCGACGCCGGACCGCAGGCCCCACGGTTCCTCGAGTTGCTCGCCGCTCTGCTGCGTCACGACGCCGGGATCACCCCGGCCCTGATCGTGGCGGTCACCATCCGTGCCGACCGGTACGAGCCGTTGCAGACCGCACCGGAGCTGGCCGAGCTGCAGAGTGTGGTGTTCGACGAGCTCAAACCGATGCCACCGGTGGAGTTCAAGGAGGTCATCACCGGCCCGGCGCGGCGCGAGACGGCGGCGGGCCGGCCGCTGACCGTGACACCCGAGCTGGTCGACCGGCTGCTGACCGATTGCGCCCAAGGCGCGGACGCTCTGCCGCTGCTGGCCCTGACCCTTCAGCGCCTGTATCACGACTACGGGGCCGACGGGGACCTGACCGTGAGTGTGTACGAGACGATGGGCGGGATGCCGCAGATCGTGCAGACCGAGGTCGACGAACTACTCGCCGCAGATCCCACCACACGGCAGGCCCAGCTCGAGCAGCTGCACGATGCGTTCATTCCGTGGCTGGCGACGATCAACCCGGACAATGATCAGCCGATGCGCCGCCTCGGCCGCTGGAACGACCTCCCCATCGATAGCCACGCGTTGATCGACGCGTTCGTGGAGAAACGGTTGCTGGTCAAGGACGAACGTGACGGCGAGGTGGTCGTCGAGGTCGCGCTGGAGAGCCTGCTTCGCCAGTGGGACGAGCTCGCGGAATGGTTGCGCGCAGAGGCCTCCGATTTGAAGGACGCCGACATCCTCGAGCAGGCTGCGGTGGCGTGGGAACGTAATGCCCGCCGCGACGACTGGCTACTGGAGGGCAGTCGGCTCACAGACGCCGAATCGCTCGCCGCGAAGCCGGGTTTCCGGAGCCGGCTCAACCCAGCCAGGGAGTTCCTGCTCGCGTCGCGCCAGCGCGAGGATCGGCACCTCGAGGCGGAACGGCAGCGGCAGGAGTCCGACCTCCAAGCCGCCCGGGATCGCCAGGAAGCGGCCGAAGCGTTGGCGGCGGCGGAAAGTCGGGCGAAGGAAGAGGCGCAGGGGCATGCCCGCGTGTTGCGGCGTCGGTCGCGGATTCTGCGGGCTGTGCTGGCGCTGGTGGTCGTGGTGGCGGTGGTTGCGGGAGTGGGGTTCGTGTGGGCGTGGAAGGCACGGCAGGAGGCGGATGCGCGCAGCAGGGACGCGACGGCGCTGGCGTTGATCGCGAATTCGCAGCTCTTGCTCGCGGGCCAGTATCCCGGATTCCGCAACGATGTGCTGGCGATGCAGATGGTGCTGGCCGCGCGCAGCTTTCCATCAGTGAACAACGGCGACTTCGCGCTGCTCAATGCGCTGAACCAGCAGCGTGAAGTACTCAAGGTCATCAATACGAGCAGCAACGTCCACAGCGTGGCGTTCAGCCCGGACGGCAGTCGGATCGCGTCCGGAATGGGCGACGACACCGTCCAATTGTGGGACGCGGAAACCGGACAGCCCATCGGCGAGGCAATGGATGGCCACGACCTCGAGGTCTCGAGCGTGGCATTCAGCCCGGACGGTAAACGCCTCGTTTCGGGCAGCTACGACCGCACAATTCGGTTATGGGACACCGACACACGACAGCCGATCGGCGAGCCCATGCGGGGCCACGAGGCGCAGGTAATGCGGGTGGCGTTCAGCCCCGATGGTCGCCAGATCGTCTCGGGCAGCACGGACAAGACACTGCGACTATGGGACGCCCAGACCCGGCAACCGATCGGCGAGCCCATGCAGGGCCACGAGGAGCCGGTCTCTGCCGTCGCGTTCAGCCCAGACAGTCGTCGGATCGCCTCGGGCAGTACGGATGACACACTTCGACTATGGGACGCGGAGACTGGCCAGCCGATCGGTGAACCGCTGCGTGGTCACGGCGGCGACGTGTACAGCGTCGCGTTCAGCCCGGACGGCCGTCGTATCGTGTCCGGCGGATTAGACGGCACGATCCGGTTGTGGGACGCGGAGAACATGGAGCCGGTCGGCGAGCCTCAGCGTGGCCACGAGAACGCCGTCGAAAGCGTCGCATTCAGCCGCGACGGGGGCCGAATAGTCTCCGCGAGCGACGACAAGACGGTGCGATTGTGGGATGCGGCGACACTGCAGCCGATAGGACAGCCGCTGGAGGGACATGAGTTCGCGGTCTCGAGTGCCGCGTTCAGCCCCGACGGTAGCCGCGTGGTCTCCGGCGGCCTCGACCTCACCCTGCGATTGTGGGACACGAGCGGCCGGCGGCTCTTCCGCGGTCACGACGACATCGTCGACAGCGTCGCTTTCAGCCCGGATGGAACCAGGATCGTATCGGGCAGCTTCGACGGAACTATGCGGCAGTGGGACTCTATGACCGGCGCTCCGATAGGCCAGCCGATCGACGTTCCGATCGACCCGAGCGGCGCTTCGACCGGCCCCAACGACCGCGCCGTCTCCGGCGGATTCAACTCGGATGGACGTCAGATCGTGTCGCTCAGCTCCCACACGGTGCGGTTCTGGAACGCCGACACCGGGCAACCGATCGGGAAGCCCCTCCGCCCGCCGTCCGAGGCGATCACGAGCATTGCCTACGACGGGGACAGCCACGTGATCGCCTCGATAGAGGGCACCGACGTGCAGCTCTGGAATTCCGACACGATGCAGCCGATCGGCCCGCCGCTCCATCACGACGCCACGGTGTCGGCACTTGCGGTCAGTCCCGACGGTACCCGCGTTGCGACCGGCGGTTTAGACCAGAACGTCCGGCTCTGGGACGCCAAGACGGGGCAACCCATCGGAAGCCCAGCAAACGGCGACGGCTGGATCACCGCCCTCACCTTCAGCCCCGACGGCCGGACGTTAGCCTCCGGAAGTCTCGGCACGTCGCTGCGATTGTGGAACGCGCAAACCGGGGAATCGGTGGGCCAACCCATGTGGCAGGAGGGTTATGTCTCCACTGTGGCATTCAGCCCGGACGGCCGCACAATCGCGACCGGAAGTAGCGACAACACGGTTCGGTTGTGGGATGTGGAGACCCGATCCCAACTCGGACCGCCGTTCACCGGACACACCAAACCGGTGGCCGACGTCGCGTTCAGCCCAGATGGCAGTCGCGTCGTCTCCGCCAGCGCCGACGGCACACTCCGCATATGGCCAGTACCGACGGCCTCGCCAGAACTTTTGTGTGCCAAGATGACCCAGAACATGAGTCGGGAACAGTGGGAGTATTGGGTTCCCGACGTCGATTACGTGGAACTCTGTCCCGGCCTTCCGGCCCTCGGCGACGACGGCAAATGACCATGAGGAGCCCGACAACCACGTCCACCAGCGCGACATCGCGTCGCAGCAGCAGCAACTCACCCGACTCTCTAGGCGTTCCGGTCGGTGCCGATGTCGGAGTTTGCGCTCGCTAGTGTGCTCTGACGGGTGCCGGGACTGGGAGGCTTCTTGTCATGCAGCAACTTCTCGCCGATCACGAACTCCTCGTCACCGTGGTGATGGTCGTGGTCGTGGTGGCGCTCGCGGCCGCCGCGGTGTGGACGATCTTCCGCTGACCGGCACGGTGCCGGATCGTGTGGTGCAGCGATCTACACCCAGGCCCCTGCGTGAGAGTGTCGGCCACCGCCGGGGTGACGAGGTCGGCTGTTCCCGCCGACGCCGTCGAGGGCCTGGAGAGTCCACCGGAGAGCAGCTGCTCGACCTCCTGATGGACAGTGCGCTCCCTTGATGCGATGGCAGAGTTTCGGGTGGCGGGTGCGGCGACCACCCACTGTTGCGTTCTCTACGGCTCTCTAGCGCACGGCCCGGGGTCGCGCTTGCGAGGCGCGCCCCGAGACACCGAACCCGCGACGCCCACCGGTATCTCGTGGGTGGCCTGGCTTTAGATGCTGCCGGGGATGTCGAGGACTTCGATGCCGGCCGTGGCGTGCAGCGCATCCCAGAGGTCGGTGCGATCGGGCAAGGCGTCGGTGCCGAGCACGGTGAAGTCGGTGGGGACCGCTACCGTGCTGGTCTGGTCCCCACTGGGCGCGAACAGGGCGTAGCAGGCGTGCACGTGCGTCATTTCGTGCCGCGCCCAGTAGCGGATGCCGTCGAACCCGGCTGCGCGCAGTGCCTGCGCCCATTGCTGGGTGAGCGGGTAGTCGGAGGTGGTCGAGATCTCGGATGTCATGCCGAAGCCGATTGCGGCGTTCGAGGTTGCGTCGGCGAGGTGCAGGTCTCGGGTGACTGCCACGGCGGAGATGGCTCGTTGCGCGATCTCCGGGCTCGGGATGAGCGCGATGCCGCACCAGGTTTCGAGGAGGGTGATCAGTTCGGACTCGGCGGTGTAGCAGGTTCCGTCGGGGCCGGTCAGGTCGAAGCGGCCACCGAGGCTGGTGCCGAACCACCACGGGCCGAACTTGGCCCCGTGCGTGCGGTAGGTCGTCGTGCCGGCGGGCACAGCGTGAACAGGGAACCGTCCCCGGAGTGTGTCCGGGGACGGTGGGACGGCGAGGTGTTGTATCGCTCGGGAAGAACTCACGAAGCCAGCCGTTCGGCGGCCTGCCGTGCCAGCTTGACGACATCGGCGGTGTCACCGTCGAGGAGGGCCTGCCTCGGGGTGCGGTCGTCGAGTTCGGGTTGTGGGCTCGACAGCCACGAGGCGATGGTCCAGGACTGGACGTCGGCGGACGCCCAGGCCTTCAGGGCGTCTTTGATTCCCCGGATCGGAACGTGGGGCGCGGTGTCGGTCAATCCGCCCGACCAGTAGCCGATCGTCCCGTCGGCGGCCTCGAGACGCAGGACCCGAGAGTCTCTGACGGCTTGGCTGAGGGCCTGCTTCGTCCAGCCGGTGGCGTCGACGGCCTGTTTGTGGGTCAAGATTGCGCCGATGTGGTTCTCCCATGCGCGGCGGGCCTTGAGGTTCGAGAGCACGTTCTTGACGCCGGCGGCGACGTACTTGGCGTCGACGTCGTCGAGTTGCTCGGCGGCCATCCCGCTGGCGGTGAGCTGGTCGTCGACGACCTTCTTCAGTGGTGTGCTCATGCCACCATGATCCTCGGTCAAGCAGGTCAAGTCAAGAGGTCAAGCAAAAGTGTTGCACGCTCGCTATCCAGCTTTCTGAGCAGGGGTTTCTTCCCGCAAGCATGGTAGGGATCGCCGACCTGGCGACCTTTGGCGAGTATCCGGCAGGCGCTCTGCACGCGGGGACCCGACGGCCATTCGCGGCAGCCAGACCCTCCGGTGCCTCGCCTCTTCGGCAGGGGGGCGCCCGTCGCTCGCGACCGGAGGACGTGCGCTCGGCCCCCTCAACCTCCGACCGTGCGCGCCCCTCCGAACCCCTCGAGCCGCTATTGTGAGGCGTCCGACCGCTACGCGTTTGCCAGCGGCCCGCACGCCGAAATGGGGCACCGCGAAATTAAGTAGTTGCTCGCGTTCGTTTGATCAGAAACCCGCCGGAAGGCACTTGTCCAATTGAATTGGTCGGTTGTTCAAGTATCGCATTTAAGAAAATTGTCGTATTGGTGAAACTTTTCGGGTGTCGATGCGATATGTGAAGTAAGCGGTGAACGCGATCGCGGCTCCCCTGGTGGGGGCCGGCGTCACCGGTTCTATCCGAGTCGGGACTTTTCAGAATCGAAGGTGAGCACGATGAACAAGATCGCGTTGCGCACAGCTGTTGCCTCAGCAGTCATCGCCCCTGTGATGCTCGTGGGGGCCGGCACCGCAACAGCGGCACCTACTGTCACCGCGGGCGGCAAAGGTGAGATCAGCATTGCGGTACCGGCGGGGGAGAGCTGGAACTGCTTCGCACTCGACTCGAATTTCGGATTCAAAGCCGGCGTCGGAAAGATCGGCGGTTTCGCGTCTGGATCCAATGTGAACGTTTTCTGCTTCGGAAGTGTGGCCCCGTTCTTCTTCGCCGGGAGCGTCAAGGTCTCGTAACCAACGCCTCCTGCCGAATCCGCATTTCAACTACGAGAGGCGGGTTTGTCTGGCGCCTCGGCCTGTCGATCTGCCGGCCGCGCCCGGATTACGTCGTGTAACAACGACCTCGGATGCCGCGACCGTGCGTACCGTGACCTTTCGACCCGACGGCACTCGGGGCCGGGACCGGACCTCATCAGCCCAACGCACGGTCGTCGAGGGTGATCGGGTCCGGGCCTTTCTGCCATCGCTGTGTGTTCGACCGGCATCGCCGGCTTCTGCGGCGCTGTGTGTGAAACGGTCATCAGCCTCGCTGCGATTGTCGGGTAGAGGGTCTGCGAAAACGGGGTGTCACATGTTGGGCTGGGAAGTGTGGTTCCCCTTCATGATTCCTATGGTGCAATGGCTCCGGCCGTTGCAGTGACCGCCACCGGGAACGGTGCGCGCTCAGCGGTGAGAGGCCGACAGCGGTGTCGCCGCGCCGCCGGCAGCGGTTCGCCCGTGCGTGGCCGCGTGAAGGACTGCCCGTGACGCCCTCGACAACTCCCACCGGGCCCGGTCGCGACTCGCCTGGCCACACCGGTCGCTACACGCCGCCAGGTGTCGGACCCAGCGCCGCGCTGCCGGATCTGCTGCAAGGAATCGCCGAGGCGCTGATCGAGGCACGGGTAGCCGACGCGCGGCGGGCGATGGACAGTATCGCGTTCGAGCGACGGGAGGCGACGCGACGCCGCGCTCCGCGGGAGAAAGACCTCGCCGCGATCTATGACCGGGATCGATACCTGTGCCGTTACTGCGGGATCAAGACCATCCTGACGCCGGTGATGCGCCTGCTGTCCGCGAATTTTCCCGCCCAGTTCCCCTTCCACCCGAACTGGAAGACCACCGACACGCACCCCGCGTACTGGTCACTGTCGGCCACCCACGACCATGTCGTACCGCTCTCACACGGGGGCGACCCGCTCGACGCCAGCAACATCGTCACGGCGTGCTGGCCGTGCAATTCGCGTAAGTCCGGGCTTCTCCTCGACGATGTGGGCTTCGTCTTGCGTGAGCTCGAAGAGTTCCACGTGGCGGGGCCTGGCCGACCTCTACCCTGCGTTGTGGGCGGCGTCCGGCCGCCCGGTCCTGAGCCGTGGTGATCGGTCCTGGCTCAACGCGGTGACCGTGCTCTACTCCCCGGCGTCCTCGTGAGGACGGACAGCGCTGACCGCACGGACACGGGCTGAGATCTCAACTGAGCTCGATCCATCCCCCATGCCTCTGCGAAAAGGTGCACGCGGGCAGGTCGGGGAGGCGAAAATTGCCGGCTGGTTCTGTGATCAGATCTGCGACTCGCGCGGTGGTGCAGGGTCGGCGTGCTCGGCGCGCCGGACTTTCGCGGCCGCGCGCAAGGGCGCGTGCAGGGTGTTGTACATGGCGACCAACGCGTCGACCGCCCACTGGTGGGCCGCGTCGCGGTCGGCAGGATCGTCGAGATCGACGGATCTGTACGCAGCAATGCGGGAGGCTCTGCGGTCATCGAGCCGCTCCCACACCAGATCCAGGCCGCATTGGGCCTGCCAGGAGTCGGCCTCGGCGGCGAATTCGTCGAACAGGGCGTTGTTGATGTCGGCGTTGTAGGTGTCGATGTAGGCCTCGACTCGCATGCGGTCGTCGCTGATGCTCATGCCCCAGGTCCCGAAAGGACTACCAGCAAAGGAGATCCAGTTCCCTTTCTGGGGTTTCGGGACCGAGATGGCGGGCTGGCGGGTGTTCGCGGCGGTGAGGACCTCGTGGAACAACACTTGCCGGGCAGTGTTCGCCGGGGTTGCGGTGCGGGCTTCGGCGGCGTTGCCGGCGGTCTTGACGGTTTTCTGCCAGTCGTTGGGGCGGGAGACGATGTCGAAGACCGGTGCCGGGGGTCCGTGGCCGATCTGGACGATGCCGATTTCGACTCCGAAGAAGCCGAGTTCGCTGTCGGTGTGTTCGTTGAGCCAGTCGAGGGCGCTGCGGAACTCTTCGCGGAAATTGGGGGCGACCCAGATGACGGTGGAGGCGTCGAGGCCGGAGGCGTAGACGAGACATTGTCCGAGGTGTCCGTGGTCGGTGCGTTCGAGTTGGTTCTCGATGACGACGGAGCGGTCGTTGCCGTCTTTGGCGTGGATGTCGAGGCGGAAGTCGCCGATCCGCACTTCGGTGGCGACGACGGTCAGAGTCATTTCGAGGGCGTCGGCGAGGACGTCGATGTTCTCGGCGAGCCAGGGGGTGAAGTCCCCGGATTCGGAGGTCCACACCGACCTGGCGTCCGCGATCCGGCGCAGCCTGCCCAGGTTCTTGCTGTCGAGTTCGTCCATGTCGACTCGCCCCATTTCCGGCGCACGGTCCTTCGCTGTGGGGTCAGCGTACGGCTGACCGACCGGTGTCGGCGCCGAGTTCATGGCTGGAATTGGCCTGTGTGTGGTGCAGATAGAACGCAGCCACGCGTAGGGACAGCGGCGGCCGCGGTCACCAACGCCCGTTTCCGCGGCATCGGTGCCCTGGGGTGCGGTGTGGATGCTGCGGGGCGTAGACGGCCATCGCCCCGCACCGAGGCGGTGGACGAGGGTTTCTGGCGCGTGTTTTCCCGCGGAGCGGGTCATGTTCCCGGGACGTTCGATGAGGGTGGGGCGTGTGGGTTCGGCGGGCCGCCGGGGATCACGGTGAGGGTCCAGTCGCGGCGTTCGGTGACGGCCCGGTGTAGGTGCTGTGCCAAGTGGTGGCGTTCGTCGCCACTGCGATCGTGGGTGATCGTGATTCGCCGCGTCCACCTTTCGGGCAGCCCGCGGTCGTTGATCGCCAGCCCGATGACAATCCGAAGATCGGGATCGGGCGCTCCGGTGACCACGATGCGTCCGGGTTCGCCGCCCATCTCCATCCGGGCCCCGAGCACCGCGGCGACCACCTCGGCCACCTCGAGCACGGACTGCGCCCCGACCACGTCGATGTAGTCGACTTCGGTCATCTCGGTCCTCCATTCCGTGCCGGCGGGACCGCAAAATCGCCGGCACCGTCGACCGAATCACATCACGGATGTCGGTCGGCGGTTCGAGTGGTACCGGCGGCCCATGCATCAGCAGACAGGAACGGGTTGGGTTTCACCCGTACCGGTCGGGGTTGCACGCGCACGGCTACCGAGCGCACCGTGCATTGCGTCACGCGAGGAGCGGCTCGCGTTGTGGGCGCCGTCCCCTCTCCGGTGACCTCCGACGACGCTCCCGTTGTCGTGCACCGGTGTGTCAGCCGGCCGGAGGGCAGGAGTGGTGCAATGAAGGTGTGTGACGAGGTGAGTGAGCGATGAAGCAGGTCCTGAAGGCGGTGCTGGTGTGCCTGGTGGTCGGCGCCGCGGTGCTGGTGGTGTGGGGGGTCGCGTCGCGACCGGATCCGCCCGAGCCGCCGCGCCCGCTGCCCGACACCGTGGTCACGGTCCACGGCGGACCGACGACGTGCAGTGAACTCTTCGGGCAGCCCTGTGATTTCGGGTTGCAGTCCGCCTTCAACCGGTGGGGGACAGGCCTCGCCCCGTTCGTCGATTCCGGGGTCCTGGGCCCGTACGCCGAGCGGATCGGGTTCGTGGCGTCGGCGAAGCTGAGTCTGGACGCCTGCGCACTCTCGCACACCACCGGAAAGACGGTCCTCGAATTCGTCGAACAGTCGCAACGGCAACACCCGGACGCCGGCAGCCCCGAGCTGTTTCCGTTCTGGAACCGGACCCGGCAAACCCTGTGCCCCCTGTGACCCGCACCGTCGACTACGGAATGAGGTCGGTCGATGGTGACGCCGCGTCACTTGTCGCAGGCGATACCGTCCTTGTCCCGGTCGAGTTTCGTCGAGTAGCCGGGTTCGCCTTGGTAGATCGGCGCGGCGCCGGCTGCTTTTGCGTCGGCGCAGGACGCGGAGCTGACCATTGATTGCGGGGCGGTGTGGATCGGCGCCGGCGGGTTTGCCGGGATGACGACGGGGGCTGGCGGGGGAGCAACGGCCACGGTTGTCGTGGGCGCGACCGGGGCGACCGGCGGGACGACGGCCGCCGATGTGGTTACCGGCAGGGCGGCGGTGGTCGTGGCGGGTGCCGCGCTGGTGGTGGTCGTGGGCCGTGCGCTCGACGCGTCGACCAGCCGGGCCACCGAGGCCGTGGTGGTGGTCGACGTGCTGCTGGACTGCGCGCCGGCACCGCAGCCGCTGAGGAGGGCGGAGACGGCCAGCGCTACCATCCCCAGGATTGTCGTCTTAATTCCGGCATGAAGTCAGGCAAACGGGACGTTCGGTATCAGCTGAGTGACCGACAGACGACGAAGAATGCCGCGATGACCGCTCCGCCGTTGCGGTTGTTTCGTTTGGGCGTCGCGCGCAGGTTGCTGCGCGGCTAGGGCCCCCCGGAGTCTCCAGTAACTGGCGGTGGATATGCGACCAACCCGTGGCACTTCCGGGGTACGCAAACCGTTCGGTGTGAAACATCGACAGGGTTGCGGTCGATATAACTGATGGCAGACCTTCAAAGCTCCCGGCGTGTCGTTGAATACAATCGCCGATTAGCTCGGAGTGTCGTATTCCTGTTGTTCACAGGGGTATTGCCCCCAGAATCTGCCCGGGTCAAGTAGCCAAGAATAAGGCGTGATCATGTCGAACCTCGGATATTCGGGGACTGCCGGATACCGCCGAAATAGTGAGGGCTCGACAGGGAACACCCACTTGATCGACCCTCTGTTCCATCTCTGAGAGGGGTGTTCGATGAGTGACCCGTACTACCCGCAGCCCAACGGACCGGAGCCGGGTCAGATCGGGCAGCCCAGCTCCGGCCAGCCGCTGCGGCCCCCGAAGCCTCCGAAGGCGCCCGGTGATGGGAAGCCGAAGTGGCCGTGGGTGATTGGCGGTCTCTTCATTGTTCTGGTACTGATCATCGGAATCGTGGCGAATGCAGGCGACGACGAGACCGCGCAGAATGTAGGTGCCAGCTCTAGCAGGGCCGCGGCCACTTCCACAATGTCGGCTGACGAGTTCAAACGCCAGAGTGAGGCGCGGGCCGCGGAGGCCGAGCGTCAACGTCAGGCTGCGGAGGCGGAACGTCAGCGGGTGGCGGCGATCGAAGCGGCGAGAATGGATCGCAGCACGTACGAGGTGCTGGGGGAACGGGACTTCGCGCTGCTGGCGAAGAACCCTGATGCGAGCAAGGGCCGCAAGATCGTGGTCTACGGGGTGGTTACCCAGTTCGATTCGGCGACGGGGACGACGACCTTCCGGGCGGACACCGCCGCTGGGCCGAGTGATCGCTCGTATGACTACGACCAGAACACGGTTGTCACGGGTGCGCGGAGCCTTCTCGCCAACGTCGTCGAGGACGACCTCCTGACGATGTACGTGGAGGTCCTCGGTTCGTACTCGTATGAGACGCAGATCGGGGGCAACACGACGGTGCCGCAATTACAGGCGAACATCATCGACGTGACCGGCTCGGCTAACTAGCTCATACACCTACACATCTTTGTGCACTGACCTTCTGGTCCGGGCCGGTCACAATCATGAAGTTCGGTTCGGCCCGGTTCTCGGTCGGTGGGACAAATCCGTGCCCTGCATCGGGCGTTCGACAACGTCAGGCCCGCCGCCACAAGCACTTCCAGGCCGCGCCTTCGAGCGGTAACGATTGATCGCGTTCAGAGGATGAAACTATGTAGAGATTCGCGGATGTCAGTTCCGTACTCTTCACGTCGAGTGGTGCTGTCATCGTTGCTACGCGACGGGTCTCCTAACGCGCAGAACTCAAACCTCAGAGCAGGACAATCGTGGACATACAGCTTGCACCCGGCCTGAAGCAGAAGACTGCCGACAAATTCGTACGTCACCTGAGCGGTCATCTCATTCCTGGCGAACAAATCCAGGCGTTAGCCGCAGCCTCCCAGTTCCGGCCGATCCTGGACGGACTCGCCGTCACTAACCTTCGGGTCGTCGCCTTCCTCTCAGGCGAGTTGAAGCGAAAGCCACCAGCGGTATCAGTAGCTTTGGCTGACGTCGCGCGAATGGAGTACATCGACAGGCTCACCAGCTCGCAGATAGTCGCTCACCTCCACAATCGAGAAGTGGTGAGCGTAGCCACGATCCTTGTCCGGGACGCGAATTTCATTCGTACAGCCGTCGAATCGGCGCGCATAGACAACCGAAGCGGACAAAGGTCGCCACACCACGCAAGCAACCAGCTGCCTCAACCTCCCTTGCCCCGACCCATCGGTCCTCCACCGCCGACATCAGGCCCACCCCCCCACGGATATGGCAGTGCCTCCTTCTTCCACACCCGGAGCTCCCACGCGGCCGAGGCCGGAAGGAACATCGAGTCAGGTCGGGGCCGAACCATCCTCGAGTCCCATACGGATCGCCGCTGCCTGCCTGACGGTCCTCCTGGCGATGATCCTGGTCGGGTCTTTGGCCGGGGGGAATCTCAGTGCGACTGCGATCATCGGCGGTCTCCTAATTCCAGTGGCATGGTTCGGGTTCGTCACGCCCGTGCGCCGGCGCGAAGCGTCCCGACAGGGCAGGCAGCCAACTCCCGCGCCGACTCTGGTGACCGCTGGGCTCGCGTTGGTGGTGATCGGCTTGCTGGCAGTCGGCGCTGCAACCACCCCTGAGCCCGACACTGATTTCACCGCCGGCGACGCCGCGATCACGACGGCGTCCCCGTCGGAGGGGCTGCAGGCCAGTCCACCAACCAGCGCGCCAACTAGAGCTCCAGACACGTCGAACAGTGTGTCGAGCACTTCCCCGAGCGCAACTAGTCCACCACTTCAGTTCAGCGAGGCTATGGTTCGCGCGCACGGCGTTACAAAAACGGACAAGGGCGGCCAAAGCAACATCCGATTCGTCGGAGGCACCGACAGTGTCGACGTCCTTGCTGATCTCACCGAACAGTGCATCGACCACTACCTAGAACAGACGAAAGCCGCATACTGCTACGCCTACGGCAGCGATATCGACTACGAACTCAAGACGTTCGACTGGGCCCCGGAATTCGACGAGAGCGTATTCGGCGGCTCACGCCCATGCTGGGTCTACCACGGCGGCCAACCGATCTCGGGAGCACAGGACCGCAGTATGAAAATGACCTCGGGTATCGAGTACCTGCTCGCGAACTGCCCGGGCACCATCGCCTACCCCGACGAAGACGGATCCCTCGCTGCAGAACGAACCCGCAAGGCCCAAGCGCAGGCAGCGGCCCAGGCGTCGAGACCTCGCAATCCGTGCGCCCTCGTCGACACCTCTGCCCTCGAGCGATATGGCTTCAAGTCGGTGCTCGGTGACGTGACCGGCGGCGACCCGACCTCGTATCTCCCAGATGGTGCCACGGCCTCTTACGGCTGCCAAAATTCCGAACTCGAATTGATCTTCACCGTCAACGCATACCCCGCCGCAGACCTCGCCAGCAGCTCTGTCACCCAGCAGACACCACAACCCGACGATTTCCTCCTCAAAGATGGCGGCTTCGTAATCGACATCCCGGAAGGATGGGCAGTAATCAACGAATCATTCGGGAGCAGTGAGGCTCGGTGGTCCACCGGATCCTACGAATGATGGCGCTCGCTGAAATTCCCCAGTAACGCTCACTGAAATTCCCCACCCGTGTGGCTCCGCCAACGAGGGCGGGTCTCCCTCGATGCTGATGGTCTCTGACCACACATCAGCCAGTCGAAGGAGACCCGCGTTCACATGCTGACATGGGAGGACGATGTGGAAGTACATGCCCTACGCAAACGAGGTTGGTCGATCTCGGCGATCGCCCGCCACACCGGCCGGGACCGCAAGACCGTCCGGGCCTACCTGAACGACGAACGCACCCCCGGAGTGCGTAAACGCCGCGAACCGGACCCGTTCGCACCGTTCGTCGACTACGTCACCTGCCGGCTGTCCGAGGACCCGCATCTGTGGGCGCGCACGCTGTGCGACGAACTCGAGGAGCTCGGGTATCGGCTGTCGTATCCGACGCTGACCCGCCAGATCCGCGACCGCAAACTCCGCCCGGTGTGCGCGGCCTGCGCGAACGCCACCGACCGGGTGAACGCGATAATCGACCATCCGGCCGGTGAGGAAACCCAGTGGGACTGGGTCGATCTACCGAACCCACCCGCCTCCTGGGGCTGGGGTGCGATGGCGCACCTGCTCGTCGGCTCGCTGGCGCATTCCGGGCGCTGGCGCGGGATCCTGGCGCCGGCGATGACCCAACCGCATCTGGTCGACGGCCTCGACCGGGTCAGCCGCCGGCTCGGCGGTGTGACGCGGGTGTGGCGGTTCGACCGGATGGCCACCGTCTGCCATCCCGAGTCGGGCCGGGTGACCGCCAGCTTCGCCGGCGTCGCGAAGCACTACGGCGTCTCGGTGGCGATCTGCCCACCCAAAGCCGGGAACCGCAAAGGGGTGGTCGAGAAGGCCAATCACACTGCCGCCCAACGCTGGTGGCGCACACTGCCCGACGACGTCACGGTCGAACAGGCGCAGCAACGCCTGGACGAATTCTGCCGGGTGCGCGGCGACACCCGGATGCGGGCCACCGCCGACGGCAAGGCCTCGGTGGCCACCGTCGCCGCCGCCGAACCGCTCACGGCGCCCCCGGCCACGCCGTATCCGGCGATCCTCACCGAACCCCGCACCGCATCCCGGCAGGCACTGGTCTCGTTCCGCGGCAACCGGTACTCGGTGCCTCCGGAGCTGGCGTCGGCGCAGGTCACCGTCACCCGGGTGCTCGGGGCCGAGATGATCGACATCATCACCGCCGCGCAGATCACCATCGCCCGCCACCGCCTCGCCCCGGACGGCGCCGGCGTCACGGTCCGCGACCACGGCCATGTCTACGCGCTCGAGCAGGCGGCCATGGCGGCCGCCGGCACCGGTGGGCGCCCGCACCGCCGGAAGGAACGGATCCCACCCGGGCCCGCCGCGATCGCGGCCGCGGAGGCATTGCGCCGGGGCACCAGCGAGTCGAACACGACGAACTTCGGCGCAGCCGAAACATCGCAGATGCCAACGCCATCGACCGTCATCGACCTGTCCACCTACGAGCGGGCCGCCCGCGGAAGGAACACCCTGACATGAACACCACCCCTGCCGCCGATGCGGTTCCGGCGCCGAACACCCCCGCGGCGGCCAGCCTCTACCAACGCCTGCGCGGTCATCTGGCGGTGCTCAAGCTGCACGACGCCGCCGAAGCGCTGCCGGCGGTCCTCGACCGCGCCCAGAAGACCAACCTGTCGATGACCGCCACCCTCGAAGAACTCCTCGCCATCGAGGTCGATGCCACCGAGGCCCGCCGTTTGGCCGGACGGTTGCGGTTCGCGTGTCTGCCGACCCCGGCGTCGCTCGAGGACTTCGACCACGATGCCGCCCCGAGCCTGGACCGCAAGCTCATCGCCGAGCTCGGCACCTGCCGCTACCTCGAGACCGCCACGAATATCCTGCTCATCGGCCCGCCGGGGGTGGGAAAGACGCACCTGTCGGTGGGGTTGGCGCGGGCTGCGGTGCACGCCGGGTACCGCACCTACTTCACCACCGCCGCCGACCTCGCCGCCCGCTGCCACCGGGCGGCGATCGAGGGCCGGTGGGCGACGACGATGCGGTTCTACGCCGGCCCCACCCTCCTGATAATTGATGAACTGGGCTATCTCCCGTTGCCCGGTGAGGCGGCGTCGGCGTTGTTTCAGGTTGTGGCGCAACGATATCTGAAGACTTCGATCATCGTGAACACGAACCGCAGCGTGGGTGAGTGGGGTGAGGTCCTCGGCGACACCACCGTCGCCGCGGCCATGCTCGACCGGCTGCTGCACCGGTCGGTCGTGCTCAACCTCGACGGCGACTCCTACCGTCTCCGCGACCACCACGCCCGCGCCGAAAACCTCCGCAAAGCCACCACCGCAACCCGGCAACCGCTACAGTAAACACCGCTCACAGGTGGGGTGCCTCTCTATTTGTCAAGCCGCCCTTGCGGAATCCGCTTCGTTTAGTCGGCATAGACGTTTCTCGTCGGCGAGCATGATGCGCCAGACGTGATCGGACAGGTGACGCTTGAGGGCGCGCCTCGCCGCTGCGGGCGTTTTGCCCTCGGCGATTTTTTTGTCGTAGTAGCCGCGGCCGGCGCTGGCGGGCATCCGGATCTGGACCACCGCGATGGTGTAGAGCGCGCTGTTGAGTTGTCGGTCGCCGTAGCGGGAGAGACGGTGGCGATTGGTGTCCGCGCTGGCTATCTGTACCGGCGCGGAACCGTTGTAATTCGCGTAGGCCGCGGTGGTCGGGAACCGGCTGGCCCGTCCCGTGCGACCGATCAACCGGGCGGCGGTCACCGCACCGATCCCGTCTACCTCCCGCAGACGGGTGCCGTGCTCGTCGAGCGTTTTGGCCATCTGTTTCTCGTTCTCGGCGAGCTGACTGTCGAGGCGCTTGATGTCGGCGATCAAGTCTCGGCACAGGCCGACGCGGGCCCGGTCCACCTCGCTGCGGGCGCGGAAGCCCCGTAATAAGGCGGTGGCTGCGGCCGCGGTCAGCGAGGTCGGCGCACCGCCCGCGAACAACTGCCGCAGCAACGCGTGCAGCTGATTGACGAGACGGGTGCGACTGTTAGACAGGTTCGTTCGACGTTCGTCGAGCAAGGCCAGGATATCGGTGGGCCCCTCCGGGGCCACTGGGCGGGCATCGCCCTGCAACGCGGCGACACAGGCCGCCGCGGCCGCGTCGATGCGGTCGTTCTTGCGTCGGCCGCCGCGGGAGAGTTCCCGCACCCGGGCGGTGGCGGTGGTCGGGACGTCGAGCACCACCTCCCCGAGAACGAGCAGCCACTGCGCGAGGTGATGGCCGAGTCCCTCGGCGTTCTCGATCGCCCACTTACGCGTGGGCCAGGCCTTGGCCCAGGCGATCAGCGTCCTGTAGCCGGTGAGGGTGGCGTCGATGCGGATCGAGCCGAGGTCGGTGTTGGTGGCTGGGTCGACCGCGGTCGCGGTGTGGGTGGACTTGTGGGGATCGATGCCGATGACGATCATGGAAGACGGTTCCCTTCTCTGCCAGGGGTTGGGAATCCGCGGAGGACAATCCGACTTCAAGTACCTCTCACAGCAGCTTGGGGTCACGCCTCTCTTCAGTCACTCCGCGAACGCAGACCGGAGGGTCGACACACCCCACCAGGGTCAACCCGACGAGTGGGTGACAGGAATTACGCGAGTCAGCCCTCCGGTCTGCTACGGAACATAACGGGTAGACGAACCCCGTCACGCCGCTGACACTCATATAAGTCGGAATTTCGCCGAGCAGAAGTGGGGAATTTCGCTGAGCCTCGTCACGAACTCGAAGTGACTCTTAATTCCATGCCGGTGGTTCCCGGAACGGACATCGGTCAGCCCGCAGGGGACCTCGTCGACACGATCAACGACCTGGCGCGCGCGGCCAATGACCGTATCGCCGCAGATAATTGGTGATATGAGGGTATCGAACGCCGTCCACACCCCCATCCCTGCCCAGAATATGGTGCTGTGGGGTGTAGCTCAGGGTGATGGTGGCGACGCGGACCCAGTCGCAGCGGCCACCTGCGGGGCGTGATTGCGGGGACTTGGGATGCGTGCACCTCGGCCTCCCCGATCGCGGTGGTGAGGTTTAGTCAATGCACGAACCGATGCTCCGTTCTCCATGGGAAAGTATGTGAGATCCCTTGCCGACGTGACGGTTCGCGCGATGACGCGGCCCCGGCGGCCCATCCACGTCGCATGCTCGAACGACAACGTGTTGCCTGCCCCCCGGCAAGGGTACGACGGCATCGACTTGTGCCGCTGGCACGGTGCACCGACGAGCGCAGCAGTCAGCGGCGTGAGCGTTGCGATTCCGGCCGCGAGTAGGCGTGGCAGACGGGGGCGCAATGAATCCTTCATCTCGATCATCCTGTGAGCTGGCCTGCCTCCGGCCAGCCCGCCAGGCCAACTATGAGTGTGTCGGGTAGCGGCGGCACCTAATAGTACTTTGTTAGGTGGGGAAGGTGTGGTCACAGAGTGGGCAGGTACCGATCCAACGGGCAAGTGCGCGTTGGAGTTCGCGGAGAACGGCGTAG
>NZ_JBHUSF010000094.1:0-27797 GCF_042673295.1 Rhodococcus sp. NPDC057014 | reverse complement strand
GTTGACGAGTCCTGGGACTCGTCAACCGCGCACGAGCGCCGGAGGCGCCTACACCGGACCGCCGAGCCAGACGCCCACCTCTTCACCCGACACATGGCGCGCGTCGTCACTGACGAGGAACGACACGGTCGCCGCCACGGACTCCGCCGGGATCCGCGGCCAATGGGCGGCCAGGGCGTCGACGGCGGCGTCGCCCCCGGAACTGATGATGTCGGTCTCGACGAAACCGGGGACGACGGTGTTGACGGTGATGCCGCGCCGCGCGACCTCGAGTGCCAACGTCCGGGTCATTCCGGTCAGACCGGCTTTCGCCGCCGAGTAGGCGCTCATCCCGGGCGACGGCCGCCGTCCGCCGGACGGGCTTCCGAAGAAGACGACGCGGCCCCAGCCGTTCTCGTACATCGCAGGCAACGCGGCGTGCGTGCAGTAGAACGCCCCGCTGAGGTTGACCGCGATCACGCGATCCCAGTCGTCCGGTTGCTGCTTGCGGACCGAACCGGCGAGGTTCATGCCCGCGTTGTTGACCAGTACCGTCGGCGCCCCGAGCGTGTCGGCGGTCCGTGAGATCAGTTCCTCGGCGGAGGCCGCGTCCCCGATGTCCGCCTTGATCGCCGCCGCGCGGCCGCCGCCCGCGACGATCTTCGCGACCACGTCGGCCGCATGAGTCTCGCTGCGCGAATAGTTCACCGCCACGGCGAAACCGTCCGACGCGAGTCGCTGCGCGATTGCCGCACCGATGCCCCGGCCACCCCCGGTGACGACGGCGACCTTCTGTTCACCCGCGTTCGTCATTCAGCGCACCTTCCGGTGAGTGTCCGGCACGTCCGCGTACGTGTCGCGCAGTTCCCGTTTGGCGATCTTGCCGCTGGCCATCCGCGGCAAGGGCTCGTCCAGCAGGACGACGTAGCGCGGGACCTTGAAGTCGGCGAGGCGCCGATTGCAGAACTCGACGACATCCGCCTCGGTCAGGCCCGGCGCCGCCTTCACGAGGGCAGCCGGAGTCTCTCCGAACTTCGCGTCGGGCACGCTGATCACCGCGACTTCCTCGACCTCGGGGATCTGATTGATCACCGATTCGATTTCGGCGGGCGAGATGTTGAGCCCACCGGAGATGATCATGTCCTTGAGGCGGTCCACGTAGGTCAGGTAGCCGTTCTCGTCGAGCTTTCCGAGATCTCCCGTGTGCAACCAGCCGTCGATCAGCGTGGCTTTCGTCGCGTCCTCGTTGCGCCAGTAGCCCGGCATCATTCCCGGACCGCGGAGGAGGATCTGCCCGGTTTCGCCGGGCGCGCAGTCGTTTCCGGACGCGTCGACGACTCGGATCTTGGTGAAGATGCCACCCCACCCGCACTTGTCCGGATGCTCGGCCGCCTCGTCGCGGGGCATCACGGTGGCGGAACCGCCGATCTCGGTCTGCCCGTAGATCTGCCGCAACTGCACACCCCGGTCCTGCCAGATCCCCAGCAGGTGTGCAGGCACGCGGGCACCGCCCACGTGTGCGGTGGTGAGGTGGCGGAGGTCGGCGTCGGCGAATCCCGGGACCTTCGCGATCTGCTCGAACAGGATGGGTGGACCGGTGAGCGTCGTCGCCTTGTCCTCGACCAGAACACGCAGGGCCGCCTGCGGGTCGAATCCCGGTTGCAGGAACAGCGTGCCGCCGTGGATGACGGTGCGGGAAATGCCCCAGATGATGCCCGCCGCGGTGAACAACGGCAGCACGAGCAGAGGACGAAGACCGTTGGGCAGGATCGGTTCCATCAGCGACCACTCGTGCATCTCGCCCGCGATGGTGGCGTGGGTGAACACCACCCCCTTGGGCCTGCCCGTGGTGCCGCTGGTGAAGACGATCGCGGTCGGTGTCGAGATGTCGACCACGGGAGTCGGGAACGTACTGTGCTCCCCGCCGCGCAGGGGCCGCACGTCGTGTTCGAGGACGGCGATCGAGAAGGTGTCGTGTGCCTTCAGGACCTCTTCGAGTCTCGGAAGGTACGCCTGATCGCAGTAGACGATCTTCGGCTCACAATCCTCGACCAGCGCCGTGAGCTCGCCGGCGAGCATCCGTTGATTGAACGGCGCGGCGATGGCGCCCACCTTCATCGCCCCCAGCGCCGCCGCGCACCATTCGAGGGTGTTGGTTCCCACGAAGCTGACCCGGTCACCCGGCAGGACGCCGCGCGCCGCGAGGTCGTGGGCGACGCCGTCGGCCCACCTCGACAGTTCCGCGTACGTGACGACGTCGCCGTCGAAATCGATGGCCGGTTGGCCCGGGACGATCCGCGCCCAGAAATTCAGCGCGTCGATCACGGTTCCGCTCATTCATTGCCTCCTGTGTGCCCGGCCGCGACCGGTGGGATCGAAACCGAAGTTCTCCGTGACTGTGCCGCCCGTCACAGCTGCTAAATCTAAAGGTTGTTGTTAAATCCGGCAAGGTCTGCGCTTCGCGCCCGTGAGTACTTGTTAACCGCCGGACGTTAACAAGTACTCACGAGTGCCGGAGGCGCACCACCTCGACGTTGATGCCGGTGAGCTGCGACTGGTTGCTCAGCGGGTCGTAGCCGTCCGGCCCGGTGGGCGCGAGACGGTTGACGTTCACACCCGGGTTGCGCCTCGCGACGTCCAGCCCCCGGGCCGTGCGCTGCCCCCAGCCGTGGGTCATCGCCACGACGCCCGGCCGGAGGGTGTCGTCGTAGATCAGCATTGCGCCGACCTCGCCGTGGCGGTTGCGCACGGTGACGTCGTCGCCCTCGACGAGGTCCCGGCACCGCGCGTCGTCCGGGTGCATCCACAGCGGATTGCTCTGGTGGACGCCCTGTTTGAGTACGGGAAGGTTGTGCAGCCAGCTGTTGACCATGTAGTGGGTGCGCCGGGTGATCAGTTTGAGTTGGTCGGCGGGCTCCGCGGCCAACTCCTCGAAGATGCGTTCCGCGGTCCCGTACGAGCGCTGGAACAGCGCGGGACAGCAGTCGATCAGGCCGTCGTCGTGCTGGACCGCGATGCTGAACACGTGCGACGGTTCGGCCTCCGGCAGCACCGCGGTCTGGCACGGCAGGGTCGCGAGGAGATCGATGCTCAGACCCGATTCCCGCATCATCGCGTCGACCGCGGCGAACGGATTCGGGTAGGGGTCGTCGAGCAGCGTCGGGACGCCCATCGCCTGCTGGATGCGGGACAGGATCCACCAGTCGTCGCGGCGCTCCCCCTTCGCGGGGACGACGGCGGGCGTGTACTGCACGTACGGCTCCATCGCCACGCCCATCGTGTTGAGGAAGTTGACGTCCTCCCGTTCCAGCCAGTCCGTGGCCGGCAGAACATAGTCCGCCATCTCACCGGTGACCGTGCGGTACAGATCGACGGTCACGATCAGGTCCAACTGCTCGAACGCCCGGCGCAGGCGGTCGTCGCCACCGACCGACAGCAGCGGGTTGCCCGACACCACGATCAGCGCGCGGACCGGGTCGTCGGGATTCTCGATGAAGTCCGGCAGGAGCGCGGCGGGGAGATCACCGCCGACGGTCCGCATCTCACCGAAGGGACCCTCGTAGAACGGGTCCTCCCGTTTACGCTTGGAACCCTGCACCACGTCGGCGACGCCACGCGAGTAGATGTTGCCACCGCGCCTGCCGAGGTTGCCGGAGAACAGGCTGACCATGGTCAGCATCCAGTAGGCCAGGGTGCCCTGACGGCCCTGGTTCACCCCGGTCGCCATGTAGACGCTCGCGCTCGGTGCCGCGCAGAACTCGTCGGCGACCCGCCGGATCGTGTCGGCCTCGACGCCGGTGACCGCGGCGATCCGGTCGACGGGATACTGCCGGACGAAGTCGAGCAACTCGTCGACGCGGCGAGCGTGACGTTCCACCTCGGCCCGGTCGTACCCGATCCGGAAGACGATCTCGTGCAGGATTCCGGCGAGGAAGTAGAAATCGGTGTCCGGCTTGATCAACACCACGTCCCCGGTCTCCGGCGACGACGACTCGATGCGGCGCGGATTGACGAACAGCACGGTCCCGCCGCGGCTCTTCACGGCGCGGATCTTGGCCATCGGATCCGAGATGTGGATCAGCGTCATGTGCGAGACCTGCGGGTTGCTGCCGAGGCACAGGAAGTAGTCGGTGTGCAGCAGGTCGGGGATCGGATGCGCCATCGACGCCCCGTAGATCGCCTCACTCGCAGCATATTTGGCCGAGGTGTCCTGGGTTCCCGCACTGAAGCGCATCCGGGTGTCGAAGCCGCGCGCGATCGTGGCGGCGTTCGCGTAGTAGGCGCCGTTGAACGCCGACGGGTTTCCCTGGTAGACGGCAAGGGCACCCCGGCCGTATCGGCGCCGCACTTCCGCGAGCCTGTCGGCGATCTCGCGCGCCGCGACGTCCCACTCCACGGGTTCGAAGTCGCCGCGCTCCTCGCTCCGCGGATTTTTCCGCTTCAGCGGCCGGTCGAGGCGATCCGGATCCTGGTGAACCTGGAGGTAGTGCACGCCCTTGTGGCAGGAGAACCCCTTGTGCACGGGATGATCCCGGTCCGGCTGCAGCCGGACGACCTCGTCACCGTCCACCTCGGCGAGCAGGCCGCACCCCGGCTCGCAGATCCGGCAGAACGTGTGGACCTTCCGCGTCACGATCCCACCCGTGCGGCTCTCGCGACATCGCCTGCCGCGGGGGCGTCGACGATCTTGACCCGAGGACGTCCGACGGCCCGCCCCTGCTCGCGCTCGAAGCGGTCGATCGCGCGCCAGTCCGCGCCGCCGAGCGCGTCGGGCCTGCGTTCGCGCACCAGCGCCGCCAGGTCCGCAGCGGCCGAGGTGGGGGCGGCGAGCAGTCCCGCACGGTGATCGGCGAGGAGTGCCTCGACGGTCTCCGCCGCGCAGTAGCGATTGGTGCCGATCACCCCGGTGGCACCGCGCTTGATCCACCCCGCCACGTAGTGCCCGGGGACGGTCTCCCCCGTCCCCGGCAGCACGACGCGGCCCGCGGCATTGGCGACGGTTCCGGCGGCCTCGTCGAACGGGAGGCCGTCGATCGGCAACCCGCGGTACCCGACCGCCCGGAGGATCAGACCGCACTCGATCCGGTCCACGGTGTCACCGTGGGACACCAGAAGCGACTCGGCACGGCCCGCGCCGAGCACCTCTCGTGGGGAGGTATCGAAGCGCAACACGATGCGCTTGTTGCCCGGCGTCGGCTCCCGCCGGGAGTAGTCGGCGAGGATCCGCAGCTTGGCCGGTGCGTCCGGTGCCGCCGTCACCGGACCGTCGACGAGGACGTCGATACCCGGCAGCGAGCCGAGCGCGAGCAGTTCCGGCGTGGTGCAGGCCGCGTGCTCGGGTCCCCGCCGACCGAGCACCACCACCTCCTCGACCCGGCTGCCGGCCAGGGCGGCGAGGGCGTGGTCGGCGATGTCGGTGCGGCGCAGGGTGTTCACATCGGAGACGAGGATGCGGGCGACGTCGAGCGCGACGTTGCCGTTGCCGACCACGACGGCGCGGCGCGCGGACAGGTCGAACGTGCGGTCGGCGTGATCGGGGTGGCCGTTGTACCAGGCGACGAACTCCCGGGCGGCGTAGCTGCCCGGCAGGTCCTCGCCGGGGATGCCGAGGCGCCGGTCCCCCGATGCCCCGGACGCGTGGATCACCGCGTGGTGGTGGGCCAGCACCTCGTCGATCGTGACGTCCCGCCCGACCTCGACGCCGAGGTGGAAGGTGAAGCCGTCGCGTCGCGCGGTGCGGTCGAACACCCGGTCCACCGTCTTCGTGTGCCAGTGGTCCGGTGCGACGCCGAACCGCACGAGTCCGCCTGCGACGGGCAGCCGTTCGAACATGGTGACCTCGGCGGCGATGTCGCGGCGAGCCAGCAGTTCCTCGGCGGCGTAGAACGCCGACGGTCCGGATCCGACGATCGCCACCCGCAGCGCAGGGGGATGGGTGACGCCGGTGGTCGCGAGGGCGAGCGGGAGCGGCTGCACGTGTGCACCCGGCGGGGTGCTGCGTGGATTCCGCTGGAAGTACTCGGCGTTGATCTCCCGGTACCGGTCGATGTCGGGTGCGGGGGCGTCGCCCGGGACGATCGCGTCCACCGGGCACACGTCGGAGCAGGCGCCGCAGTCGATGCACGCGCCCGGATCGATGTACAGCATCTCGGTGCGCGTGTACTCCCGCTCGGCGGGAGTCGGGTGGATGCAGTCGACGGGGCAGACCGCGACACAGGTCGCGTCGTTGCAGCAGTTCTGGGTGACCACGTACGCCATCAGGGATGCTCCTCGCTGGTGCGCGTCACGGTGACCGGGACGCCGTTGAAGATCGGGGACGCCGTCAGCGCCTCGAGGTCGGTGGTGTCGTCCACCAGCGCGTTGTAGTTGCTGCCGGGCACCGACGCCGACCGGGACGTCCGCAGGCCCGGCCCGTGGTGGCCCCACCCGTGCGGCATGCTCACCACACCGGGACGCAATGCGTCGTCAATCCGCAGTTCGGCCGTCACGGTGGTGACCTTGGACGTCACCGCCACCCGGTCGCCGCCGACCAGGCCGCGCTCGGCCGCATCGCGCGGGCTGATCAGCAGGGCGCACTGGCCGCCGTCCGGTTGGGGCAGGGCATTGTGCAGCCACGAATTCATGCCGCGCCGCTGACGCCGGTTGATCAGCAGCAGATCCGGGGCGGACCGGGTCATGCTCGCCCGCACCCGTGGCAGATCCGCGACGATCATCTCCGGCATCAGGTCGATCCGCCCGTCCGGGGTGCGCAGCACCCCCGGGACGCGCGGTGTCAGCGACCCGTAGTCGATGCCGTCCGGGTTGGCCTCCAGCAGTGCGAGAGTCAGCCCGTCCGGGTCGAGCCCGAAACGGTCTCCGTAGGGTCCGCTGCGCAGACGCAGGTCCAGTAATCGCTGAGGGCCGCGCCGGCCGGTGACGGCGTGCAGAACCTGGTCCATCTCGCGGCCGGCGAGTGTCGCGGCGCGCCGGGCGGCGACGGCGGCCACCTCGTCGTCCATCTCCTCGACCGGACGCTGCGGGGTTCCCTTGGCGATCGCGGCGATCCGCAGCAGGATCTGCCATTCCGCCAGCTCATTGTCGGCGAGGTCGAGCAGGGGTGGGGTGTACCGCGCGACGTTCCGGATCTGGAAGTGCGCCAGTGTCACGTCGTGGTGGCCGCGGGTCGCCAGCGGTGGCGGCGGCAGGATCACGTCGGCGTGGCGGGTGGTCTCGTTGAGGTAGCAGTCCACCGACACCATGAAGTCGAGAGCGCCGAGCGCCTCCTCGATCGCGCCGCTGTTGGGCAGGGACCGGGCCGGGTTCCCGGCGAGGGTGATCAGCGCCCGGGTACGGCCCGGTCCGGGCGTGAGGATCTCCTCGGCGAAGCACACCGCGGGCAACTCCCCCATCGCCTCCGGCAGCCCCCGCACTCGCGAACGCCACCGGTCGAACATCAGCTTCGGCGGTCTGGTCACCGGCCAGGTGTTCTGCCCGCCGGCCGGCGGCAGCGCGAACATCGCCCCGCCGGGCCGGTCCAGGTTGCCGGTGACGATGGTGAGCACCTCGACGAGCCAGTTCGCGAGGGTGCCGAACTCCTGCATGCACGTCCCGATCCGTGAATGCGCCACCGCTGCAGACGCGCCCGCGAACCCCCGGGCCACCGCGCGGATCAGTTCGGCGTCGATTCCGCACGCGGCGGCGACGGCGTCGGGGTCGAAGTCCGCCGCCATCGCGAGAGCGGCGTCGAGGCCGTCCACCACCGCAGGCACCCGGTCGGGCCGGGACAGTCCCTCGGACGCGATGACGGACAGCACGCCGAGCAGGAACAGGGCGTCGGTCCCGGGCCGGATCGCCACGTGCAGATCCGCGACCTCGGCGGTTCGGGTGCGCACCGGATCCACCACGACGAGGGTGCCGCCCCGCTCACGCAACGCCTGCAGGCGCTGGTGCATGCCGGGCGCGGTGACGGTGCTGCCGTTGGAGACCATCGGGTTCGAGCCGAGGATCAGCAGGTAGTCGGTGCGGTCGAGGTCCGGCAGGCTCATCCCGAGCCCGGTGCCGTACAGCAGCATGTGCGCGAGGTTCTTCGGCCAGGTGTCGACGCTGGCCGGCGAGTAGATGTTCCGGGTACCGACGGCACCGATCAGCTCACCCAGGTAGAACGTCGAATCCAGGTGGTGGGCGGCCGGATTCCCGTGGTAGACGGCGCAGCTGCCCGGGTCATCGGTGACGAACTCCGGTAGCCGGCGCTCGATCTCGGCGAACGCCTCGTCCCAGCCGGCCTCGCGGAACCCACCGCCCGCGGTGCGCAGGAGCGGGGTCCGGATCCGGTCCGGGTCGCCCTCGATGCGGCCGAGACCGAGTCCCTTCGCGCAACTGTGCCCGGCGCTCATCACGTCGTCGGGGTTCGGCGCGACCCTCGTGATGGCGCGACCGTCGAGTTCGACCAGCAGCCCGCACGTCGACTCGCACAGCGGGCAGATCCGGTGCCCGGCGATCGGTTCTGCCGTCATCACACGTCCTGTTCGATGGTGGTGGGCTCGACCGCGACGGGAACCGCGGTCATGGTGGGCATCGCGTTGATCGACTGGACGCCGTCACCGGTTCCGGTCAGCGCGTTCACGTTCACTCCGACGTCGTCGCGCGGGTCGACGCTCCCGAAGCAGTGCGTCATCGATACGGTGCCGCGGGCCAGTGTGGCGTCCGCCCGCACGGTCGCACGCAGGTGCCCGGACGCCGAGCGCACGATCACCGCCTGCCCGTCGGCGATGCCCGCGGCGGCGAGGTCGTCCGGGTGCACGCTCGCGGGGTTGGCGCCACCCGGAACGAGTCCCGGCACGCGGGTACCGGTGGAGTTGACGGTCTCCCGGATCCGCCGCACCGTCAACCGGAGCGGGAACTGCGTAGCGGCAGCCCTCTCCGTCAGTGCTGCGTGCAGTTCGGCGCGCACGTCCCCGGGCATCAGTGTCAGGCGGTGCCCGGCATTCTCCTCGGCCGCCGGACCCACGACGGCGCCGCTGCGTCCGGCGACGTGTCCGTGCGGGGCGGCGACCAGGTCCGCGAACGGGACGCGCCCCCGCTCGGCCGTCATGGCCAGCAACTGCTCGGGCGTCGGTGGCGCGGCGGGGTCGAGGATGCGACCGGCGAACTTGACGGGCTGCCCGGAGGCGGCGGCGAGGTCGAGGAAGAATCGCCAGTCGTCGACGACGCCGGGCGGCGCGGTCACGACCGCGGGGGTGTACTGCGCGAACGGCTGCGGGAAGAACGGCTCCATGATCGCGGTGTGATCGGCACGCTCGTACATCGTGGTCGGGGCGATCACGTAGTCGGCGAGCCGCGCGGTGTCCGACATGCGCGGGTCGACGCACACCAGCAGGTCCAGTGATCGCATCGCGCGCAACGCTTTCCCGCGATCGGGCAGCGCCGCCGCCGGGTTGCCGCCGGAGACGATCAGCGCCCGCACCCGGTCGGGGCCGGGTTCGAGGATCTCGTCGGCGAGGATGCCGGACGGAAGTTCGCCGCGGATCGCCCGGACCCCGCCGATCCGGCTGCGGAATCCGTGCTCGAATGCCCGGGTGGCCGGGGCGACCTCCGCGCGCGCCGGTTGGTGCCGGGTCAGGACCGCGCGGTCGTCGGCCCGCTCCCCCTCCCGCAGATACCGGCCGCACACGACGTTCAGTGCCGCGACGAGGTGTTCCGCGAGGTTCGAGTGCGGGCCCATGCACAACCCGGTGCCGCTGGTGGCCATGCCCCGTGCCGCGTCTGCGAACACGCGTGCCGCGTCGCTGATCCTGTCTGCGGGAATGCCGCAGATCCGCTGCACGACGCCGGGGGTCACGCCACTGACAGCATCGGCGAGCACGGCCAGGTCGGCCGTGTACCGGTGGCAGAAGCCGGCGTCGTGGAGGCGCTCGGTCAGGACGACGTGCAGGAGACCGGCGAACAGCACTGCGTCCGTACCCGGCCGGGGCGCCAGGTGGATGTCGGCGAGAGCCGCGGTCTCGGTGCGTCGCGGGTCGACGACGATGAGCCGCAGGCCCCGTTCCCGCGCCGCCCTCAGGGTGACGGACGGGTTCTGCACCACCGCGCCGTCCCCGTCGCCGCCGTTGCCGGAGACGACGGGGTTGGTGCCCGCGAGCAACCACACGTCTGCGTCCTCGAATCGCTGCCGACCGCCGAGGTACGTTCCCATCCGTTCGGCGACAACCCATTTCGCGGACTGGTCGATGGTCATCGTGGAGAACAGCTTGTGCGAGCCGGTACCGCGGAACCAGGCTCGGGCCATCGGCGGGGTGAGTGCGGCGAAGTTCTGCTGTGTCCCCATGAACAGCGCGACCGCATCCGGTCCGTGCCGGTCGACGATTGCGCGCAGCCGGTCCGCGATGTCGGTGACCGCCCGCGCCACCGGCACCGGCTCGTGGGTGCCTGCGGCGGTGCGGCGCATCGAGGTGGTGAGCCGGTCCGGGCCGTGGACGAGGTCGCCGCCTCGGCGTCCCTTCGGGCAGGTGTAGCCGCCGGAGATCGGATGGTGGGCATCGCCGAGCACCCGCGCGATCCGCCCGTCCTCGATGTCGAGCAGGACCCCGCACGAGGAGGCACACAGCCTGCAGTACGACGTGGCCCTCGACGTGACGGATCGCATGGCTCAGTGCGCCTCGGCGGTGACGGCGGTCGAGTCCGCGGCCCCGGCGACGGTGCGAACGCGCAGTCGTTCCCGCGCGAACAGCGCACCGAGCGTCAGGACGGCGACGGCGGTCGGCACGATCATCAGCAGGAAGATCGTGCGGGCATCCATCCCGGCCGCGATCAGGGCGGCGCCGAGGGTGGGCCCGGCGATGGACCCGATCCGCCCGATTCCCATGGCCCAGCCGATGCCGGTCGACCGTGCCGCGACCGGGTAGATCGACGCCGCGATCGCGATGATGCCCGCCGAACTGCCGGACATCCCGAATCCGACGATGCAGATCGTGATCAGCAGCAACGTGGAGTTCGCCAGGAACATCGCGACGACGCCGATGAACACGGCACCGAGTGTGTAGCCGGCCATCACCACCGCGTAGGCGGCGTCCGCACCCCGGGACCGGCGCCACGCGGTGCCGACTCGGTCGGTGATCCACCCGATCGACAGTGCGCCCGCCATGCCGCCGAGGTTGAACAGCGCCGCGGCGAGGATCGCGTGGGACGCGCTCTGCCCGGCCTGGCTGAACAGCGACGGCATCCACCCGAACAGGAAGTAGATGACCAGGAAGTTGATGACGAACACCACCCACAGCAGCACCGTGTCCAGCGCCCGGCCGCCGGCGAAGAGTTCCCGGATGGGCGATTTGGTGGCCACCGCTGTGTCCACGGTGAACGTCACCGACCCGGTGATGCCCGCGTGCGGTGCGATCGCCGAGAGGATCTTCGCGGCGCCGGCGTGATCGCCCCGGGCCGCGAGGAACTTGCCCGATTCCGGCAGCCCGGCCCACGCCAGCGCCGCCACGATCAGCGGGAGGACGCCACCGGCCACGAAGATCGACTGCCACCCGTACGCCGGGATCAGTTGAGCGGCAGCGAGTCCGCCGAGGAAGCCACCGAGCGACATGCCCGCGACGACGATGGTGACCAGGGTGGAGCGGCTGCGGGCGGGGCTGTATTCACTGGTCAGCGCAATCAGGTTGGGGGTGACGCCGCCGAGCCCGATTCCGGCGAGGATGCGCAGCACGATCAGCACCCCCATCGACGGCGCGAACGCGGACGCGAGGGTGAACACCGCGAACAGCACGGTGCACAGCAGGATCACCCGGCGCCGGCCCCAGCGGTCGGCGACGGGACCGAACAGCAGGCTGCCGACGACCATCGCGCCGCTGCTGAGCGCCAGCAGCAGCCCGAACGAGGCCTTGGACAGGCCCCAGTCCTCGGACAGCGCGGGAATCGCGAATCCGATCAGCTGGGCGTCCATGCCGTCGAGGATCGCGAGCGCCAGGCACAACGCGATCGCACGCTTCTGGAGGGCCGACACCGGTGCGGCGTCGATGAGTTGGGAGATGTCGACTTCACGAGTGGGGGCCACGACGTGTATTCCTCTCGAAGGGGAGAACCGCGGGAGATGAAGCCTCGAACTGGATGGGTCTTGCTAGACGGGGGTGACGGTGCCGTCGACCGCGAGTGCGTCGGCGGGCACCTCGGGGAAGCGCTGGCGCAGGGACGGTTTCGCGAGCTTCCCGGAGAAGGTGCGCGGCAGGGGCTCGCCCAGCGCGACGGCGTGCTTGGGACGCTTGAACTTCGCCAGGTTCTCGCCGGCGACCTCGGCGATGTCGGCGACGATCTCGGCGGCGGGGCGCTCGCTGTGGAACACCACCATCGGCACCTCGCCCCAGCGGTCGTCCTTGACGCCGATGACCGCGAGGTCGACCAGGCCCTCGATGCCGTGCAGCGCCTTCTCGATCTCCGCGGGGTAGACGTTGAGGCCCCCGGAGATCAGCATGTCCTTGCTCCGGTCGACGATCTTGAGGAATCCGCCCTCGTCCTGCATGCCGAGGTCGCCGGTGCGCAGCCACCCGTCGCCGAGGGTCGCCGCGGTGGCCTCGGGCTTGTTCCAGTACTCCCGCAGCACGTGCTCGCCGCGGACCAGGATCTCGCCGACCTCCCCGGCCGGGGTGTGGACTCCCGGATCACCGATCCGGATGTGGGTGCCGACCAGCGGCAGCCCGGCGAAACCGGGACGGGACAGGGCGTCCTCGTAGGCGAGGGTCGAGACCATGCCGGACGCCTCGGTCAGGCCGTAGCACTGCGTGAGCGGGATGCCGTGCGAGCGGTAGAAGTCGAGCAGGTCCAGGCTGACGGGTGCGCCGCCGGTGCCGGCGAACGTGAACTTCGCGAGCCCCCGGGTGCCGAAGTCGGGCAGCATCGTCATCCGTTCCCAGATCACGGGGACGGTCGTGGTCGCCGTGATCTGCTCGCGCTCGAACGTGTCGAGGGCGATCTCCGGGTCGTACTCGCGCAGCAGGACCATCGTCGCGCCGGGCACGACGACGAGCTGCATGAAGATCGACAGGATCGAACCGGTGTACACCAGCGGGGCGGAGCACAGCACCCGGTCGCGGGACGAGAAGCCGAACGTGATCGACTGCGAGATGCCGGGCGTCATGGCGTTGCGGTGGGTGATCAGGGCGCCCTTCTGCACGCCGGTGGTCCCCGAGGTGTAGCAGATGAAGCCGGGGTCGTCGGCGTCGATGGCGACGACGGGTGCGGTCCCGGGGTCGATCAGCCGCTCGTACGGCGGATGGGCACTGCCCCCGATCGCGTAGGTCTCGAACTCCGCCTGCTCGGCGGCGACCTCGAGCAGCGATGCGAAGCCGTCCTCGACGATCACCACGCGCGGCGCGGAGTCGAGCACCATCGGCGCCAGCTCCCTGCCGGTGAGCCGGAAGTTCAGCGGCACGCTGATGGCGCCGAGCTTGAGGGTCGCCAGGATGATGTGGGCGAGTTCGGGGCGATTGAGCATCATCACCGCCACCCGGTCGCCCTTGCGGACGCCCCGCGCGGCGAGTCCGCGGGCGAGTGCGTCGGTGATCGCGTCGACCTCGGCCCAGGTCTGCGCCGTGTCCCCGAACACGATGGCCTGCTGCTGCGAACGTGTCTTACCCCAGAACCGGGTCAGGTCCGCGAGATTCATCTGTGCTCCTCGTGCTCGTCAGCCGGGTGTGACCACCCTCACTTCGTGTGCCGTAAACCTAACAGTTGTAGGCGAACGGCGCAATGCTCGATTCGGGAATTTCGGACACCCGGCAGAACTGGGTCGTCGCACGAAAACAACACCCACACAGTGTATTTCGTGTGGGTGTTGCTTCTGGGGACTGCGTCCGGTCAGCCGGCGGGAGGGGCCTCGCGCCGAGGGCTCGCCGAGTCGGTTGCCGCGGCGACCCGCGTGGTGTCGTACTGCGCCACCGTCCGCAGCACCTCCGCGGTGTCCGCGCCCACGACCGGCGGCAGCGCGGGCGCGAACTTCTCCCCCGCGACGCGCACGGGGCTGACCACGAATTCGAGCTCGCCGACCCCCGGGTAGTCGACCCGGTAGGTGTTGTCCCGCGCCCGGAAGTGCGGGTCGTCGAGCATGTCGGCCACGCTGTTGACCGGACCTCCCGCGATGCCGTGTTCGAGGAACAGCTGCACCCACTCGGCACGGGTGCGCTGCGCGAAGATCTCCGTCAGCGCGCGCCACACCAGGTCCGCGCGGGCGGGGGCACCGTCGTCCGTCCCGGTGAGGTCGACGTCGATCAGGTCCTGGCGTCCAACCGCCACCAGGAAGTTGTGCCAGAACTTCTCCACGTGCGACCCGAACAGGATCGCCTCGCCGTCGCTCGTGCGGTAGGCCTCGAGCCGTGGCCAGTCGGGCAGCCGGCCGTCCGGGAGCCACGTCGGCCGGGGAATCGAGCGGTCCCTGTTCAACGCCGCGTCCACCAGGTCCGGCATCCACGCGGCGGCGACGTCGATGCCCGCCACCTCGACGTGGCAGCCGGTACCGGTGGCGCCGGCCTTGTGCAGCGCCGCGAGCAGGCCCATCGCCGCATACGCGCCCAGCGCGTACATCGCGATCGGCGGGGTCGTGGAGCCCGCCATGCCCTCGGTCGGCGGCTCCGCGGGAGTGCCGACCTCGCGGAGCCCGGCGTACGCGTCGAACACCGGACCGCCGGTGCCGAGAACACGGTACGGCCCGTCGGTGCCCATGCCCGACACCGTGCACAGCACGATCTTCGGATTCACCTGTCGCAGTTGCTCGTAGCCGATGCCCAGCCAGTCGAGATACCCGCCCCGCATGCCCTCGATGACCGCGTCGCACGACCGCGCGAGGTCGAGGAACGCTTGCTTTCCTTCGGGGGTGCGCAGATCGATTGCGACGCTGCGCTTTCCGCGATTCCACCGCAGGTGCATGAAGGCAGGCCCGTCCTCGTCTCCGACGGCACGGCTGCCGCCGATGCGCACGGGATCCCCGAGCGGACCGGATTCGATCTTGATCACGTCCGCACCCAGATCGGCGAGATGCCCGCCGAGCGACGACGGCGCCAGCTGCGCGACCTCGAGGATCCGAACGCCGTCCAGCAGCGAGTACCCACTCATGAACCCTCCTCTGCTCCCCGACCGACGGCCAGCGAGACATTCTGTGTCTGTTCCGGTTTCAGTTCGATCCAGAGTCCGTCGACGTCGGCGACGAGAACGTCGCCGTGATACATCGCGCCGCGCAGGAATCGCTTGCGGCCCTCCTGCCCGGCCAGCTCCGCCTCCACGCGCAATTCGACGCCGAGCGGCGCGGGGGCACGATAGTTGACGTGCAGGTACGCCGTGCGCGCCCAGTGCCTGCCGGAACTGTTGGCGAGGCGCGCGAGTATCTCGTCGAAGATCAGCGGCGTCACGCCGCCGTTCATCGCGTAGCGCCCGGAATGGAATCTGCCGACCGTGACGCGCCCCCGCGCCCGGGTCGCGGTCACCTCGTCGACGTGGAGGGGTGGCGTCAGCGCCTGTGCCCGGCCGGGAAGATCCCAGCGCCTGCCGGCGATCTGTTGGTCCTCGCCTACCTCGAACTCCGCCAGTCGTGCTGCGAGGTCGCGGAGCGTACGCGCCGCGCGACTCGCCGCGTCCGGACTCGGCCGACTGCGGGTGACGGCTTCCTGCACGGAGCGCAGAGCCTCCGCCAGTTCCGCGAACTCGTCGTCACCGTCCGCGGTCGGTGCGAACGGGTCGTCCCAGCTGGGACTCCAGATGTCGTCGGGGGTCGAGACGCGGGTCACCGGGCGCGCCGTCCGAAGTAGGAGCCGAACATCTCCTCGACCGGACGCGGCCGGAGCGTCGTGCGCGACACGACATTCTCCCGGTCGTACCGGGACCGCAGGTCGCGTCCCGGTCCGTCGAGCAGCAGAGTCTTGATCTCGCGCATCGACTCCGGGGGCTGGATAGCGATCTGCCCGGCCGCCTCGAGTGCGGCGCCGAGCACGTCGCCGTCGGCGGCGTACCGGGAGACCAGACCCATCCGGTGGGCCTCCTCACCGGTGACTGCCCGCGAGGTCATCAGCAGATCGCGGGCGAGCCCGGCGCCGATCAGGTGGTCGAGTACCCACGTGAGATTGGCGCCGCCGTACTTCGCCGCGGTGACGGTGATGCGGGTGCCGGGACCTCCGACGCGCAGATCCGAACACGCCGCCAGCAGGGTGCCCGCGCCGTAGGCCATGCCCTGGACCGCGGCGACGGTGGGTTTGGGGAACGTGAAGTACCTCCACAACAGTTCGTCCCGTTCGAGCAGGCTGAGGGCGCAGGCGTCCGCCGTCATCGCCCGGAGTTCCTTCAGGTCGTATCCCGCGGAGAACGCGGCGGTACCCTCCCCCGCCAGCAGCACCACCCGGACGTCCGGGTCGTCCGCCGCCTCGGCGAGCGCGGAATCGAGTTCACGTTGCAGGCCGAGGGTGATCGCGTTGTGCACGTCGGGCCGCGCGAGTTCGAGTTGCAGCACTCCGGGCGCGGGCGACGATCGGCGAAGGTCGCCCGTCGTCACCGCACACCGCCGGCCGCGGCCTCCTGCCGAGCGACCTCCTCGGCATCGCGGGTGATCATCTTGTGGAACACCTGACCGGGAAGCTCGTTGCGTCCGTAGATCAGCTCGTCGACCTGCCCGTGTGCCGCGTTGGCCGTGATCGTCTTCGTGACGAACCAGTCCTCGGCGTGCAGGGTCTCCATCAGGAGTTCCCAGTTCTTGTCCAGAATCCGCTTCTCCCGCGGAGTCTCGGGTTCCTTCGGGGAGAGAAGGCGAATGGTGCAGTACGACACGTTGGGATCTTCGGTGTCGGGCACGATCGTCCAGATCTCGAAGTGGTTGGGCTCGGTCACGAGCATCGTGCCCGGGTAGATCGTGTAGTTCGCCAGGGAGTAGTCGCGGACGTCGAACGAGTCGGGATCTGCGCCGCGAACCTCGGTGATCGACTTGCGGGCCACGACGATTCGCCACGAACGGTCGACCAGGTCGTAGGCAGTGATGTTGCCCTCGAGGTAGTTGCACACGGTCTTGGTGTGCAACTGGCACAGGTGGTACGAGTCCTGGATGCCGTCGACGGCGATCTTCCAGTTCATGTCGAGTTTCCAGGTCTCCTTGCGCACCTGGAACGACTCGGCCATCCCGGTGTCCGTCACCTCCGCGTCGTGCTTGGCGCCGAGAATCGCGGCGATGTCGAGTTCGGCGCCGACCGTCGGAACCACCCAGACCAGGCCGTGCCGCACCTCGCAGGGAAATTCGACGAGCCCGTACTGCGAGCGGTCCATGCCGTCGAAGCCTTCCGCGTGCGGCATTCCCCGCAGATCTCCACCGCGGCCGTACGCCCAGTTGTGATACGGGCAGCTGAAGACGCGCTTGCAGCCGGCTTCCTCGAACTCCACCTTCGAGCCCCGGTGCCTGCAGACGTTGGAGAAGGCCTTGACGCTGCCGTCCGTCTGCTTGACCACCAGCAGCGGCGTGCCGATCAGCTCGGTCGTGACGAAGTCGCCCGCCTTCTTCAGCTCGTCGACGTGGGCGACGATGTGCGGCAGCCGCCGGACCACCGTGCGCTCGCGTTCGGCGAGCTCGGGGTCGTTGAACACCGAGAACGGCACTCGAAGCAGGTCGTCCGCGTAGTCGGTGCTGTTGTTGTCGACGTGTGCGATCAGTCGCTCGGTGAGGGTGATCTTGTCTTCGCGCTCCATACACCGAGAGTGGCACATGAGACATTCGTTGTCTAGCGTCTCACGGCAGATTGTGGTTGTACTGTTTCCTGGTGGCTGCAAGGACTGGAAACGACCCCGCGACCGACGTCCGCTCGACGATCCTCACCGCAGCGGAGTCGTGCTTCGAACGCTTCGGGATCACCAAGACGACCATGGAGGACGTCGCCCGCGCCGCGGACATGTCCCGCGCAACCGTCTACCGGTATTTCTCGGACCGGGAGAGTCTGATCATCGAATCGGTCGCGCGGCGCGCGCGCAAGAACATGACGCCCGCCCGCGCCTTCATCGCGAAGTGGCCCACTATCGAGGAGCGACTCGTCGAGGGCATCTGCCAGAACGTCGAGAGCGGTCTGCGGGACCCCATGGTCCACCTGCTCGTCTCCCCCTCGGAGATGACCCTGGCGAACTCCCTGCTGACCACGTCGGGCAAGGCCGTCGAACTGACGAGTGAGCTGTGGGAGCCGATTCTGCGCGAAGCGCAGGAGGCCGGCGATCTCCGCGCCGACCTGGATCTGACATTGCTGTGCGAATGGATCTCGGAACTCGAGATCATGTGTATCAGCCAACTCAACGGCGGCACCGGCTCGCTGGAACGGTTCCGCGAGAAGATCCGCACGTTCCTGGTCCCCTCGGTTGTTCCTGCCGCGCTGCCTGCCGGCGACTGAGTACGCACAGGTACGGCGCCGCCGGCAGAGGGCCCCGAACCGGCTACCGCGGCGCCGTGTCCCCGTCGAGTGCGGAATCGATTCCGCTGATCTCGGTGATCTTCCAGTCGTTACCGCTGTCGACCGTCATCTTGTAGGTCGCGGTCGACTGCAGTCCGTCCGGTGCCTGGCTGTTCTTCGTCAGGACGCTGACGAAGCAGTCGACCGAATAGGTTCCGTCCGGTCCCGGTTCTGCTTTCGCCGAGATCGGCTGTGCGCTCGACGTCCACTGGAGCGGAGCGATGATCTGCTCCATCGACGTCGCGGCCTGGGTGAGACGGCTGGACAGTTCCGGGGCGGTGCCCGCCGTCAGCCGTGTTCGCCACGCGGGCAGGTCGCGAAAGTCCATTTCGGCGGCGCCGGTCGCGTAGTCGAGGGCGATCCGTTCGGCCTGCTGCCTGCTCGCCGCCGCGTCGTGGAGTCGGTCGAGTTCGTCGGTCGTGCTCCGAAGTTGCCACCCGAGCACCGCCAGTGCGACGACGAGAACGGCGACCAGGCCCCCGGCCACCACCGACCGCAGTGGCACGTTCCTGCCACCGCGACGCCCACGATCGCCCGCACCCTCGGACGAATCGGCCTCGGGGGCGGTTCCGGAGTTCACGAGTTCCATTGATTTCTGCATCGTTCGCCTTTCACTGGGCTGTCCGATCTCCGGGGGTGGACGATCGAGTACGTCTCGGGGTGCGGTCGGCTCTACCGTCCCGACGGGCTGAGGTGGACTGTCAGTGCATCTCCGGATGCGGTGGACGCCATGACGTTGTCGAGCAGGCGGCCCACGTCGACGGTCCGCATCGACGCCGCCCCGGCCTGGACCGAGGGCAGGAGGTTCACGCCGATCACCTGCAGGTCCGGGGCGGTGTGGTCGAGGAACGTCTGCAGTTCCCCGATGAAAGGACTTGCACCGTTCGCGATTCCGTCGCGCAGGGGACCCTTCTCGGTGGCGAACCGGATTCCGCCGAGTACGTCGTGGAACCCGCTGCCGAACTCGGCGACGATCGGTGTCGTATCCCGGAAACCCTGTGGGAGGGTGGCGCTGTCCATCAGCAGTGGTTGCAGGGTGTCGAACAGCGTCGTGAGGTTGTCGGACTGCTGGGTGAGCGTCGCCGCGAGTAGTTCGCCTGCCCGCGTGAGATTGTTCAGGACCGCGAAGTCGTCGGGGAGTGCGACGTCGATCGTGTCGAAGATCGCTTGTACCCGAACGGGATCCACCTGCTCGAGGAGCCTGGTCAGGCGCTCCGAGAGCTCCTTGAACGTCGTCGGCACCACGACCTGGTTCGCCGGGACGGTGTCCCCGTCCTCGAGATACGGCCCCGCTGCGGACGAGGGCAGCACCGCGAGGAACGGTTCGCCCAGTGCCGACAGATTGTCGACGCGGAACTCGCTGTCGGCGGGGATCGACCGGTCACTCTCGTAGTTCCACGCGACCTCGATGTGATCGGCCGACGCCGTCACGCCACTGATGTGTCCGATCGCCACCCCCCGGAGCAACACACGGGAGCCGACGACGAGTCCGTTCGTGTCCGGCACGTCCAATGTGGCGGAGCGTACGTCGTCGAACCGGGAGACGTGCAGACCCGCCCGGCCCATATAGAGGAACGACAACACGGCGATCACCACCATGCCGAGAATCGACAACGAAGTCTTGACGGTCATTTCACAGCTCCCAGCATGCGGAGCAGGTTCTCCGCGTCGGCCACGATCTGGTCTCCCCCGGCAGATTCGATGCCCTCGATCTCCACGGACGGCTTCTGCGCGAACGGCACGATCCTGCTGCGCAGGAAACGCGACAGCACGACGGTCGTGTCCGGGCCCTCGTCCCAGACGTCGCGCGCCACGTCCCCCGTGTCGGCGAGCGTGTTCAGCATGGGAACCATCCACAGACCGCCTTCGTAGACGCTGCCGACGGAGGGCAGGATCTGGCCGATGTGCGACACCACCGAGATCGCGAGTCGCCGCCAGTAATGCACGCTGGAACTGTCGAACATGGCCGACAGGGCGTCGGTGCGATCGTCGAACGACAGTGCGGTCTCGTTCAGCCCCGTCAGCGTCCGGTCGATCTCCCGCGTCCTGGCCGCGAGATCCTGCATGTCCAGCGCCGCCACGGACGCCACGTCGCGCACGGCCGGGAGCGGCGGCACGACGGCGTTGACCCGGGCCATCACATCCTCGATCCGCTGGATGCTGCCGCCGTTGACGAAGTTCGCGAGGACGGCGATGGTGTCCTCCAACTGCGGTGGCGAGATGGTGCGGGCGACGGGGATCGTGCCACCGGCAGGCAGGTATTCGTCGGCGGAATGTTCGCCGTCGCCGGTGAGCGCGATATAGGTGTCGCCCAGGAGAGTGTCCTGACGGACGATCGCCCGCGCGTCGGCGGGAATCCTGGTGTCGCTGCCGATTCCGGCCGACACAGTCACCGTCGATCCGGACACCTGCAGAGACCGGACCTCGCCGACCCGCAGACCGTCCATCATCACGTCGGCACCGGCGGGCAGATTCATCACACTGGCGAACTCGAGCGACAGGTCGTAGGTATTGCCGACGCCACCGCGGACCGAGGGCAGGTCGTCCGGCCCCAGGGAACATGCCGGTACCGTCAGCACCACCGCGCTCACGGAGGCAGCGCACAGAAGCTGCCGCGTTCTTCTCGACAGATTCATCTCAATTCCTTCCCGTCCGCACGAGGTCGAGCAGCCGATCCATCGGCACCTCGGTTCCGGTGGTCGTCAGAGCCACGGTCGGCGGCTGGTAGGCAATGGTGAGTGCGCCGTCACGCGTCGTCTGCTGCGCGAGGAAGGGTGCAACCGACGGAATCGTCGAGATCAGGCCTGCCATGTCGTTCGACCGTGTCGCCGCCAGCTTCAGGGCATCGGTCGCCGGTCCGTGCACGAAGGGCCAGATGTCGGCGCCGTAGTTCTGCTGGATGTCGTGCAAGGTCGCTACCAGCCAACCGATTCCCTCGCACACCTCGATGACTCCGGGCCACAGGTCGATGCCCGCGGCCACGACGGCAGGCATCTGCTCCACGATCGACCGGATCGAACTCCACCGGCGGAGCGCTTCGTCCGTCAGCGGGGCCATGTTCGCGATCGACGAGCCGATGTCGGCGACGAGTTTGTCCGGATCGGCCGCGGCCTCGGCGGCATGCCTCATCATGTCCGCGGCGTTCTCTCCCTGGCCGCGGAGCGCCTCGTCGAGACCGAGCACCGTCTTCCGGACGTTCTCCTCACCGTCGTCCGGAGCGATGGCATCGATGAAATCGGCTGCCGAACCGGCGATCTCGGAGATGCTTTTCGGAGTATGGCTGTGCTCCAGCGGAATGCACTGCTGCGGAGCGAGTTCCGGACCGGTCGTGTAGTTGCCGACGAGTTCGAGGCTCCGATCGGCGAGCAGGGACTTCGAGCGGGTGACCGCTCGGACGTCGAACGGATAGGACCGGCCACTCGCGAGCGAGAAGGTGACCTGCACGTGGTCGCCCTGCGGCTCGATGCCTTCGACACGGCCCACCTCGTAACCCATCTGGGTGACCGGGTTGCCGGCGTAGAGGCCGATGGCGTCGGGCATGAGCGCGCAGAACGCCGACCGGTCTGCCTGCTGCCCCGTCGTCGCGACCGCCACACCGGCGCCGCAGACGGCGGCGGCCGCGCACACGACGGCCAGCACCTTGACCATCAGGCGTGATTTCCCGGACATCTCAGCACGTCCGTCCGGGAACGGGGACACAGAAGTCCGAGGCCATGAGTGTGCCGCCCTTGATCGCGGCCATTCCTTCGGGCGTCAGCCATTCGGCAAGCTGAGTGCGCAACGACTGAAGATTGTCGATGGCCGGGCCCATCGACGTCCGGAACTCGTCGATCACCCCCTTCGCGTGGTTCACAGCGTCGAGTACCTCCGTCTTGTGGTCGAGATAGAACGCCTCGAACGGCTGAATCGTCATCAGGACGTTGCCGAGCAGGGAATACGCCTCGTTGAAACCGGCGTGGGTGGTGTCGTACGTCGAGAGGACCACATCGATCTCGCGGATCAGTTCGAAGACCATGTCCTGGTCGGCCTCGAAGCTCTGGAGATACTCCGCGGCGAGGTCGGCGATCGTGCGGACCTGCGCACGCTGCTGATCCATCACGCGGGCGATGCTGGTCAGGCCCGAGATCATCGACGCGATCGAATTCGGGTTCTCCCCGAGCGCCCGGGCCATCTCGTCGAGGTTCGCGTCGACGGTGCCGCCCTCGACGTTGTCGGTCGTGTGCGGCGCGGCCTGGAGGACATCGCCGATCGAATACGGGACGCTGACCTGCTCGACGGGCAGCGGAGTGTCCCCGAGCGGCAGAACGCCGAGAGGGACGAGGGTGATCGCGTACCCCCCGACCGGGGTGAGCATGCGCACCTCCACACGGGAGTCCGAGCCGACCGGTACCGCGTCGTCGATCTCGGCCGTCACCAGTACCGCGTCCGGCTCGATCGACACGTCCGTGACGGTTCCCACGCCGATGCCCGCGACCCGGACGTCCTGGCCGACGTCGATCGAGGAGGCATCGTCCGTACGGAACGAGAACGACATCCGTCCCGGTGGGTTCGCGTAGAGGACGGCGGTGGTCACGAGTGCGAAAACCACCAGGAGAACGATGCCCGCGCCGAACGCGACCTCCCTGCCGACCAGCGCCCGCGCGCGGCTCAACACCCCGCCGATACGCTGGGCACGGTTCTTCGTCACGGGTTGCATACGACGACCTCGCTCCCTCTCAGCAGAACCTCGACGTCGGTGGGTAGCTGCGCCACGCCGTTCGTGCACTGGAGACCGCCCGGGCCGGTCTGCGGAACCTGCAGTCCGGCGAAGGCGACCGGCAGCAGTCGCAACGCTTCCGCGGTGTCCGGCACCGATGCGAATGCGTCGGAGAGCATCTGCTCGACGTTCATTCCGGGTTGCAGACCGAGAGCATCGATCAACCGTGTGATCGGTGTGAGGAATTCGGGGCCGAACGCAGCCGTCTTCGGGAACTCGTCGATAACCGTCATCGCCTTCGCGATGGGGAAGCTCACCGAGCGCAGGAACTCGACGACCTCGGGCGACCGGCCTCCCATGCTGTCGGAGATCCGTGCGAGATTGCCGGTGAGGGTCGAGATGACCTGTTCGCGGTCGTGGGCGAGGCCTGCGAGTTTCTGTGCGTCTTCGAGCATCGGTGACAGTCCGTTTCCGTCTCCTTGCAGAAGCGAGATCGCGTTCTCGGTGAAGGTGTTGATGTCGTCGGTGCTCATGGTCGCGAGTACCGGTTGCAGTCCGTTGAACAACTCGGTGATGTCGAACGAGGCCCGCGTCTTGTCGGCAGGCAGTCGATCGACTGCGTCGCCCGGGTTTTCGGGGAATTCGGCGTCGATGTAGCGAACGCCGGTGAGGTTCTGGTACTTCACCGCGAGGATCGTATCGGAGGTGAGCTGATACGGCTTCTCCATCGTGAAGTGCACTTCCGCGAGACTCCGCCCGCCGTCCCGGATCAGTTCGACCGATTCGACCTTGCCGATCCGGACCCCCTTCGTCCGGATGTCCCCGTGTGCACCGAGCCCGGAGACATCGGTGAATTCCGCTGTGTAGCTGTTTGTCTCATTGGTCACCGGGCTCTTCATCGCGCTGATCACGATGATGAAGAGGACCACGGAGACCGCGGCCGCAACGGCGAGCTTGACGAGAGTGACGATGTATCTGGTTCGGTTGCTCATCGGCCGGCCCCGTCCTCGGACGGCGGGGCACCGGTCAACGCCAGGGGTGCCGCCAGTGCGGGCAGATCGTCCAGGACGATCCGCAGATTGAGCCGCTGCCCGTCGCCGCTGTCCTCGAACGCCGTGTCCAGCCGCTCGACGGCGGTGCGCAGCCGCTCGGGGCGCGCCCCACCGTCGTACAGGTGCGGCACCACGCCGGCGAGTTCCGAGACCACCTCGGTGACCGGTACCAGTTCGTCACCGTGAGATTTCAGCAACTGCCCGGCCTGTCCGAACAATTGTCCGGCCGCCAGGGTCAGACCCGCGTCCGTCTCGTCCATGAACGGGTCGTCGACCCCTACCGAACCGTCGGGTCGCTGGTTGTAGGTGCTGTTGTAGATGTGGGTCAGCGAATCGATCGCCTGGCGATTGAACGCCGGGAACACGTCGAGGACGTCGTTGACTCGCCCGAGCAGGTCGGCCGGAAGTGCCTGCTGAGTCTGCGCGACCCGGTCACCGAGCACGAGTGCCGCATCGAACATCGGTGTCAGGCCGTCGGTGTACCGGACGACCTTGTCCAAGCTGGTGATCATCGAGTCCGTCAGGGTGCCGTCGACGGCCAGCGAACCCTTCTCGATCATGGTCGACATCGTGAAATCTCCTGTGGGCATGCGGTCCAGGGTGCGGTGTGCCTCCAGACCGGAACCGCCGGGCCTGCCGACCAGATTGACGGCGGTGGATCCGAAGTAGTTCTGCGGCCGGAAGTCGACATCGAAGGCATCGGTCAGGCCGCCGATCTGATCGGGATCCAGCTGAAGGTCCATGCGGACGGAGTCCGCGCCCGTCCGTTCCAATCCGGTGACGACACCGACCTCACCGCCCCGCAGGATCACCTTCGTGCCGGCGTCGACGCCCGGGCCCACGTAGGGGACGTCGATGCTGATCGGCAACCCTTCCGTGTCCGCACTGCCCGGGTACACCCAGACCGCAGCGATCAGTGCGCAGGTCGTCACGACGACCCCCAGCCCCGCCCCGTGCAGCACTCGGCTCTGACGGCCGGGAACCCCTCTCAGGAAGTCCTGACTCCTCGCTCTGCTCATTGACTCATCCTTTGAACACCAGTTCGGGACTGAGGCCCCAGATCGCCACAGTCATACAGAAATTCAGGACGACGATCGCGACGAGGCTCGCCCGGATCGCCCGCCCGGACGCCGCACCCACGCCCGCGGGCCCACCACCGGCGAAGTATCCGTAGTAGCAGTGGATCATCGTGACGACGGCACAGAAGACGACTGCTTTGACCAGCGACGCCACGAGGTCGGGAACACTGAGAAACTGGCTGAAGTAGTGATCGTACGTACCCGAGGGCTGATGGTGAAACGTCTTGATGATCAACCCTCCGGTGAAGAAACTGACCACGAGCGCCATCAGATACCCGGGGATCACGATGAGCATGCTTCCGATCAGCCGCGTCCCGACCACGAACGGAATGGCCTGCAATCCCATCGATTCGGTGGCGTCGATCTCCTCGGAGATGCGCATCGAGCCGATCTCGGCGGTCATCCGGCAGCCGGCCTGCGCGGCAAATCCGATTCCGGTGATGATCGGGGCGATGACCCGGACATTGCCGAACGATCCGATGATCCCGGTCAAAGCACCGAATCCCAGCAGATCGAAGGCCATGAACGCCTGGATGGCGACCACGGCGCCGACGGCCAGTCCCAGAAAGAACATCAGGCTGACGACACCGCCGTCGACGACGAGGGATCCGTTCCCCCACGCCATGTTGTTCATGGTGGTCATCGTCTGCTTGCGGTAGTGCCGCAGAGTTTTGGGCAGCAATGCGATCGTCTTGACGGTGAAGACCGTCACCTGACCGATTTCCTCGACCACCGACGTCGCAGCGCGCCCCACCGAGCGAATCGGTTGCAGCAGAAGCCCGCCGACAGGTCCCCTGCGATGCGTGGAGTGTGTGTTCATGTCACGCCAACCGGGCCGGAAAGAACATCATCTGGATCTGACTGACCACGAGATTGGTCATGAAGATGCAGAAGACACTGAGTACCACCGAGGCGTTGACCGCGTTGGCCACGCCTTTCGGGCCGCCCTTCGCTTCGAGGCCGCGCAGGCTGGCGATCAACACGACGAGCGCCGCGAAGATCACCGACTTGAGCACGGAGAAGACCAGGTCGGTCGGTGTCGCGAACGAGCCGAACGACTGCCAGAAACTGCCGGGTACCACGTCGTTGACGTTGGCCGAAATCACCAGCCCCGCAGCCACACCGGCCGCGACGATGACGATGCACAGCATCGGCGCGATGGCGACCATCGCGATGAACCGCGGAACGACCAGTCGCTGGACCGGGTCGATCCCCATGACCCGGATCGCTTCGATCTCCTCGCGGATCGCGCGGGCACCGAGATCGGAGGCGATCGCCGATGCGGCCGCACCGCTCATCAGCAGTCCCGCGGCCATCGGCGCTCCCTGCCCCACCACACCCAGCCCGCTCGCGGCTCCTGCCAGCGAGTTCGCGCCGACCTGATTCATGATTCCACCGACCTGCACCGAGACCTCGGCACCGATCGGCACCGCCATCAGCACCGCGGGAAGTGCGGTGACCTTGAGAAGCTTCCACATCTGCGTGGCCACTTCCTCGAGGGGCAACCGCAGGGCGATTGTGTCGGACACCGCATATTTCAGGATGTTCACGGCGAGCTCACCGGATCGCCCCAAAGTCGCGAGGCTGCGAAGGGGCGTGTCCTTCAGGTATTTCCCCACCGCGGCGATCGACGGACGCGGCCGCCGTCGCTTCTCCGGTGCGGCCGGTTCGATCGGCGCGGCATCCACGGCGATCGGGACCTTCACACTCGTCACTTCGCAACTCCCGTGTCGAATCCCACTGCCTCGAAGTACATTCGGTCCGTGTCTGCGTCGCCCGGACTCCACTCGTCACCGAGTCCGTCCGCTCCGAGGCTTTCCTGGATCGCGATCTGCGCGTTCTCCGGCAATGTGTGCATGATGTGCCGGACCCGTTCCTGACGACGGGCCACGGCCTGCCGGAACGGCATCCCCGGCGTCGCCTTCATCTGCGGAACGATCCCCTCCACATCGTCGACACCACCGGCATGATGCCCGGCATCGACCATCGCCTGCTCCTGCGCCATCTGCGCCTCGTCCTTCTCCTCCGACATCCCGATCGGACCGATCATCGTGCCGTTCAGGAACTGCTTGACCACCGGCTCCTCACTGGTCAGCAACACCTCCCGCGGACCGAACATCACCAGATGCCGACGGAACAACATCCCGATGTTGTCCGGCACCGTCCGCGCCAGATTGATGTTGTGCGACACGATCAGAATCGTCGCATCGATCTCCGCATTGATATCGATCAACGTCTGCGAAATATACGTGGTACGTACCGGATCCAGACCAGAGTCCGGCTCGTCGACCAGAATGATCTGCGGATCCAGCACCAGCGCCCGCGCCAGCCCGGCACGCTTACGCATACCACCGGAGATCTCGCCCGGCAGCTTGTCCTCGGCCCCGAGCAGACCGACCAGTTCCATCTTCTCCATCACGATCTTGCGGATCTCGGACTCGGACTTCTTCGTGTGCTCGCGCAACGGAAACGCCACGTTGTCGAACAGGTTCATCGACCCGAACAACGCACCGTCCTGGAACAGCACCCCGAACAACTTCCGGATCTCGTACAACTCCTTCGA
>NZ_JBHUSF010000093.1:0-27970 GCF_042673295.1 Rhodococcus sp. NPDC057014 | reverse complement strand
GACTAGATCTTGCGCATGACGGTGACGACCTTGCCCAGAATGACGGCGTCGTTGCCCGGGATCGGATCGAACAGCGGATTGTGCGGCATCAGCCACACGTCGCTGTCGGTGCGCTTGAACGTCTTCACGGTGGCTTCGCCGTCGATCATCGCTGCCACGATGTCGCCGTTGTCGGCCACGTTCTGCTGCCGGACCACCACCCAGTCGCCGTCGCAGATCGCGGCGTCGATCATCGATTCGCCGACGACCTTGAGCAGGAACAGCGAACCCTGGCCGACGAGTTCGCGGGGGAGTGGGAAGACGTCCTCGACGGCTTCCTCGGCGAGAATCGGGCCACCGGCGGCGATCCGGCCGAGGACCGGGACGAACGTGGGCTCCGGCAGGGGGGCGCCGGCGGTGCCGGACTTGACCGCGGCCAACTCGGCGGTGGTGCCGGCGTTCGCTGCGGCACCCGCCGCGACCTCGTCGAGACCGCGCACGTCGACGGCGCGCGGACGGTTCGGGTCCCGGCGGAGGAACCCCTTCCGCTCCAGCGTCCGTAGCTGATGGGCGACGGACGACGTGGAGGTGAGCCCCACGGCGTCGCCGATCTCACGGATGCTCGGCGGGTAACCGCGCTCGTTGACCGACGTGCGGATCACCTCGAGGACACGGCGCTGCCGGTCGGTCAACCCGGCGGCGGAGCCACCGCTCACACGTGGAGTCGAACCGTCGGTCGAGCTGTCGTCCTTCATGGCGAGGTGCCTCCGTCTGTGTGTGTGGATCTTCTCGGTATGGGTCGCATGTGACTGCTGTGCCGCGTGACACGAATCTATCCCGCTTTCCTCGGAGTTTCAAACATCTGTTCGACACGTGTCGCGAGAAGTGGAGACATTGTCGGAGGGCCGTGGTAGAAATCGAACATGTGTTCTTTCGAACGCGTGATCGAACGTCACGAGCAGCGGAGGTACCGATGAGCAACGCAGTTCTCCATCGGCAGGTAGTGCTGAACCGGCAGGCACTCGAGCGGGGTGTCGTCCGTTCCGGCGCCGCACGGTCGTACCGCATCGAACCGCGTCGCCGGCGCACCGACGGGGAGCTGCGTCGTCCGTCGTCCGGCGCCGTGGCGTACCGGCCCACCCACACCGGCGTGTCGCGCGCGGACCACGAACGTGGGGCGAACGACGTCGGCTGGCGCACGATCCTCGCGAGCGTCGTGATCACCGCCGGCGTGTTGTGCGGACTCGTCGGGGTGGCCCAGCTGGCCACCGGCGGCGGTGTGAGCAACACGGCGGCCACCGAGGTCGTACAGGTGCAGCAGGGCGAGAGCCTGGCCGCGGTCGCTGCGCGGATCGCACCGGACATGCCGGTGGCACAGGTGGTCGAGCGGATCATGGAGCTCAATGCCATGTCCAATTCGGCGTTGCATCCGGGCCAGAGTCTGATCGTCCCGTCGTCCGCGACCCGGTGACGGGGGTGGCTCTGCATGACTGTCCCGTCGGGCGGCCGAGTAGTCTCGGAGGCTGTCAGTCCCACCACCGCGTGTGGTCGCGTCGAGATCGTGCATCCGCTGCGTGAATCCGTTTTCGTCGGTTCGCCATCGGGGGAGGCGAACAGTTGCGGCCACGACGGCTACGACGAAGGAATCGCCATGCACTGCCCGTTCTGCCGGCACCCCGATTCACGTGTGGTCGATTCGCGCGAAGCCGACGAGGGACAGGCCATCCGCCGCCGCCGTTCGTGCCCCGAATGTGGTCGACGATTCACCACCGTCGAGACCGCAGTCCTGTCGGTGGTCAAGCGCAGTGGGGTCACCGAACCGTTCAGCCGTGAGAAGGTGGTGCGGGGCGTCCGCCGCGCCTGCCAGGGCCGGCAGGTCGACAACGACGCACTGAATCTGCTTGCCCAGCAGGTCGAGGACGCGGTCCGCGCATCGGGTTCCGCGGAGATTCCGAGCAACGAGGTGGGCCTCGCGATCCTCGGTCCGCTTCGTGACCTCGACGAGGTCGCGTATCTGCGGTTCGCGTCGGTGTACCGGTCGTTCAGCTCCGCCGAGGATTTCGCGCGGGAGATCAAAGAGCTACGCGAACACCGCGAATCCCGGGACGACGCCTGAGCCTGCGCGCAACCGCAACCTCTGCGTGGCCCTGTGCGTCAGCGCACCTTCTCCATGGCACTCAGTACCCGCTTCTCGGAGACCGGGATCGGGGTTCCGAGTGTTTGAGCGAACAGGCTGACCCGCAGTTCCTCGATCATCCAGTGAATCGCGTCGACCTCGGGTGAGTGCTGCCGCTCTTCCGGCAGGCCGGCGAGCATGCGTTCGTATCCGGCGTACACCCGGTCGAGGGTGTCCATTCCCTTCTGGTCGCGCGGTGCGCTGCCGGGGAGGGCTTCGAGTCGTGCGATGGCGGCGGCGAGGTAGCGGGGCACCTCGCGGAGGCGAGTGGCGCCGATGTCGGCGACGAATCCGGGAAACAGCAGCGACTGCCGTTGTTCCCGCACGTCGTCGGCGGCCTCGCCGGTGGCGCGATCCAGCACGACGGCGAGCCGGTGGTCCGCTTCGAGCACCGGCGACACGAGTCGCACGAGTACCGCCACGTTCCGGGCCATCTCCGCGCGTGCCTTCGCGACGAGGGCGTCGAATTCCTGCGGCGTGCGCACCGGGGTGCCGTGTGCGGCGATCAACTGGTTGGCGGCGGCGGTGCGGCAGTCGTCGATCAGGGCGTCGAGGCTGCCGTCGGGGTTCTGCCCGAGCGCCAGCCGCTGTGCGTTGCCCAGACCGGATGTCACCGTCTTCGCCTGGGTGGGAACGGCGGCCAGCAGTAACCGGCGCGTTCCGTCGCGCATCGCGGCTCGCTGGGCGGCGGCGGTGCTGAGGACGCGGACGGCGACACCGTCACCCTCCGGGACCAGCGCGGGGTAGCCGGTGACCTTCTGACCGCCGAGTTCGCGTGTGACGGTGGCCTCCAGGGAACCGAGGGTCGCGGGCGTCCACGTGAGTGCGGGAGGCCGCTCCGAGTTCGACGCCGCCTTCGCCACTTCCACCTGGACGCGGGGTGCGAGCGACTTGCGCAGCGACACGAGGTCCTTGTTCCGCCCGAGGGCGGCACCCTTCTCGTCCACGGCGACGAACGTCATGCGCAGGTGGTCGGGGAGGGCGGTGACGTCGAAATCCTTGGGGTCGATGCGGCAGGCACCGAGCCGCGACAGTTCGCGTGCCATCGCCGTGGTGAGCGGTTCGGAGCGCGGTTTCACCGCGGCCAGTGCGGCGGCCGCGAAGTCCGGTGCCGGAACCACCTGTCGGCGAAGGGTCTTCGGGAGCGTCTTGATCAGTGCGGTGACCAGTTCGACGCGCATGCCGGGGACCAGCCAGTCGAAGCCGACGGCGCGCAGCCCCGCGAGCAAGGCGATCGGGATGCGGGCGGTGACGCCGTCGTCTTCGTTGCCGGGTTCGAACTGGTAGGTGAGCGGGACCTGTATGTCGCCCTGGCGCCAGGCGTCGGGGTATTCGCCGCCGAGCACCGCGGCCGAATCGGCGTTGACGACCGTCGACTGGGTGAACGTGAGCAGGTCCGGATTCTTGCGGCGGGCGACTTTCCACCAGGAGTCGAAATGCCGGGCGGAGACCGCCTCCGGGCCGACGCGCTGGTCGTAGAAGTCGTAGAGGGTGTCGTCGTCGACGAGGATGTCGCGCCTGCGGGCGCGGTGCTCGAGTTCCTCGACGTCTTCGAGGAGTGCGCGGTTGGCGTGGAAGAACTTGTGCTGGGTCTGCCATTCGCCCTGCACCAGGGCATGGCGGATGAACAGGTCCCGGGACGTCTCGGGGTCGATGGTGCTGTACGTGACCGCACGCCGGGCGACGAGGGGGATCCCGTACAGCGTCACACGTTCGTAGGCCATCGCGGCGCCGCGTCTCGACGACCAGTGCGGTTCGGAGTACGTGCGTTTCACGAGGTGCGGCGCCAGTTTCTCGGCCCATTCGGGTTCGATCCTGGCCGACATCCGCGCCCACAGCCGGGACGTCTCTACCAGTTCGGCGGCCATCACCCATCGCGGCGGCTTCTTGAACAGACTCGAGCCGGGGAAGACCGCGAATCGGCTTCCGCGCGCCCCGAGGAAGTCTCGTTTGTCGCCCTCGCGCAGCCCGATGTGTGACAGCAGACCGGCGAGGAGCGACTGGTGGATGGCCGCTTCGCCCGCCGGGGTACCGGTGGTGTCCCAGCCGAGTCCGCGGGTGATCTGGCGGAGTTGACCGTGCAGGTCCTGCCATTCGCGGATGCGCAGCCAGTGCAGGAACTCGTTTCGGCACATCTTGCGGAACTGGTTGGACGACAACTCGTTCCGCTGCTCGCGCAGGTACTTCCACAGTTCGAGGAACGCGAGGAAGTCGGAATTCTCCACGGCGAACCGGGCGTGCTTCTCGTCGGCCGCCTGCTGGAACTCGGCGGGACGTTCGCGCACGTCCTGGATGGACAGTGCGGCGACGATCACGAGCACCTCGGACAGGCAGCCGTTGCGGTGCGCCTCGACGAGCATCCGGGCCATGCGCGGATCGACGGGGATCTGCGCGAGTTCGCGTCCGACCGGCGTGAGGACGGGCTGCTCGTTCTGGGCTTTCCGTTCGATCGCGCCGAGTTCCTCGAGCAGACCGATGCCGTCGCGGACGGCCCGCGGGTCCGGCGGCTGCACGAACGGGAACGCGGCGACGTCGCCGAGGCCGAGCGCCGTCATCTGCAGGATGACGGACGCGAGGTTGGTGCGCAGGATCTCCGGCTCGGTGAACGCGGGCCTCGATTCGAAGTCCTCCTCGGAGTAGAGGCGGATGCAGATGCCTTCGGCGACACGGCCGCACCGACCGGAACGCTGGCGTGCGGAGGCCTGCGAGATCGGTTCGATCGGCAGGCGCTGCACCTTGGTGCGCACCGAGTAGCGGGAGATGCGGGCGGTGCCCGGGTCGACGACGTACCGGATGCCGGGCACGGTGAGCGACGTTTCCGCGACGTTCGTCGACAGCACGACCCGCCGCCCGGTGTGGGGGGTGAACACCTTGTGCTGTTCCGCAGCCGACAGTCGTGCGTACAGGGGCACGATCTCGGTGCCGCGCAGTCTGCGGTCGCGGAGGGCGTCGGCGGTGTCGCGGATCTCCCGTTCGCCGGAGAGGAAGACGAGGATGTCGCCGTCGCCTTCGCCGGAGAGTTCTTCGACGGCCTCGCACACCGCGTCGACGGGGTCGCGGTCGAATGTCTGCTCGCCGACTTCCACCGTGAGCGGGCGGTACCGCATCTCGACGGGGAACGTGCGCCCGGACACCTCGACGATCGGCGCGGGCACGCCGTCGGCGGCGAAATGTTCGGCGAAGCGTTCCGGGTCGATCGTCGCCGACGTGATGATCACTTTCAGATCGGGCCTGCGGGGGAGGAGCTGGCGCAGGTATCCGAGGATGAAGTCGATGTTGAGGCTGCGTTCGTGCGCCTCGTCGATGATGAGGGTGTCGTACCGGCGAAGCATCCGGTCGCGCTGGATCTCGGCGAGCAGGATTCCGTCGGTCATCAGCTTCACCAGCGTGCCGTCCGACACCTGGTCGGTGAATCGCACGGTGTAGCCGACGGTCTCACCGAGTTCGCTGTGGAGTTCCTCGGCGATGCGCTCGGCGACTGTCCGCGCCGCCAGACGGCGGGGCTGGGTGTGTCCGATGAGTCCGCGGACGCCGCGGCCGAGTTCGAGGCAGATCTTCGGGATCTGCGTGGTCTTGCCGGATCCCGTCTCGCCGGCCACGATGACGACCTGATTCTCGGCGATCGCCTTCGCGATGTCGTCGCGGCGCCGGCTGACCGGCAGTGCGTCGGGGTACTCGATGGCGGGGACGCTCGCGAGTCTTCGGGTGATGCGGCCGCGTGCGGCGTCGATCTCCTCGGACAGCGAGGCGAGGGCGTCGGGCGTGCGGGCACGGTCGAGTCGCCGGCGGAGCCGGTGTTCGTCGCGCAGAGTGAGTTCGCCGAGGCTGTTCTTCAGTTCCCGTCGGCTGGGTGCTGTGGTGGACATGCTGGACCCAGCCTAGCCAACCCGGTGGATCGCCCTGTGCCGCGCCCGCCCGTGCGCGAATATCGGCGGTCGGCCGTCACCGCGGTCGTGTTGCTGCCGGCGAAGCTGCGCGCAGGCGAATCGCGGACCGCGCTATCCTCCACACGACACGCGTCCACGCGATCATCCGTGACTTCGGCAACGGCTGGGAGACTATGTTCGACGAGTTCGCAGGGGAGACCTTCGACCTGCTCACCCGCGACCGCGGCAGTGTCGTCGCCGCCGACGACGGGGTACCCCTCGCGGTGCGCGAGGTGGGTCCGGCGTTCGCCCCGCTGACCGTGGTGTTCGTCCACGGCTTCTGCAACCGGATGACGGGCTGGCACTTCCAGCGGGTTCAGCTCGAGGAGACGTGGGGTCCGACGATCCGGATGGTGTTCTTCGATCTGCGCGGCCACGGCAACTCCGGGGTGCCGCGGCGGGACACGTGCACGATCCCGCATCTCGCGCAGGACGTCGACGCGGTCATCCGGGCGCTGGTGCCGGAGGGGCCGATCGTGCTGGTCGGCCACTCGATGGGCGGTATGGCCGTCCTCTCGTACGTCGGCCGGAATCCCGATCTGATCGGTTCCCGGATCGTCGGGGTGGGTCTGATCGCCACCGCGGCCGAGAAGCTCGGTGACGTCGGGCTCGCGCGCACCCTCAACACGCCCGTCGTCGCCGGATTCAGCACCGCGGCCCGTCACCTGCCCCGGGTGGTCCAGAGCGGCCGCGGCGCGAGCAAGCGGGTGCTGGCGCCGATCCTGAGGTCGGCGTCCTTCGGTGACCGCACCATCAGCCCGGCGATCGTGTGGCATTCCGAGCAGATGATCAACGACACGTCCCTCAAGACGCTCGTCGACTTCCTCCCGTCGTTCAAGAATCACGACGAGACGGCGGCGGTGCCGCTGCTCGCGCCGATCGAGACGCTCGTCGTGTGCGGCGACCGCGATCTGCTGACCCCGTTCCGGTATTCGAAGGCCATCGCCGGCCATCTGCCGGACGTGGAACTGGTGAAGGTGCCCGGTGCGGGACACATGGTGCAGCTGGAGCGGGCGCAGCTGGTCACGGACGCGATCGATCGTCTCCTGATCCGTTCCGTCGAAACCCTGCCCACCCCGAGTGCCTGGAGCGAGTGGGTGCAGGTGGCCACCGACTACGTGGATCACGTGCGGCACTGGGTCGCTCACGGCGGGCCCGCCGCGTGGTGGCGCGGGCTACGCGGGCGTCCCGTCGTCGGCCCCACGTTCCGGTAACACGCAGAATTCGTTGCCCTCGGGATCGGCGAGGATCACCCAGGGAACCTTCGGGTCGTCGCCGAGTCTCCGGGCGCCGAGTGCGAGAAGTCGCTGCACCTCCTCGTCCCGGGTGCCGGAGGACGGTGCGATGTCGAGGTGCAGGCGGTTCTTCCCGGACTTCCGGTCGTCGACCGGCTGGAACACCAGCGACGTGGACCCCGGCGCGCCCGCTTCGACGTATTCGCGCCCGTACGCGTCCGTCCACCGGCGCGTCGCCGGATAACCCAGGGCCTCGCACCAGAATCGTGCCAGTGCATCCGCGTCACGGCAGTCGACGGCGAGGGCGATGATTCGGCTGGTCATGGGTTGCGGATACCCGGGTGACGGCGGCCGCACACCGCCGCCGTGACGGTGCGGGTGGGCCCCGTCGGTGCGTCCGTAAATGGCAAACTCGCGACAACACGTGCCACTCGGGACACAATGAGGGAACGCGAAAACCGGCCCGAGGAGGCGGGATCTATGGCATCTGCGAGTTCTCCGGACGAGCAGGAAACCCTCCCACCAGGTGTTCTCCGACGCGCGATCGCGGCGTCGGCGATGGGAAACGCCACCGAATGGTTCGACTACGGTGTGTACGCGTTCACGGTGTCGTACATCTCGGCAGCGTTCTTCCCCGGCGACACCGGTTCCGCCACCCTTTACGCACTGCTCGTGTTCGCGGTGTCCTTCGTCGTGCGACCGCTCGGCGGCCTGGTGTGGGGTCCGCTGGGCGACCGGCTCGGACGCCGCCAGGTGCTGGCGCTGACGATCATCCTGATGGCGGGGGCGACGTTCTGCGTCGGCCTCGTGCCGAGCTACGACGTCATCGGTTTCTGGGCGCCCCTGCTGCTGGTGCTGCTGCGCATGATTCAGGGCTTCTCGACCGGCGGCGAGTACGGTGGCGCGGCAACGTTCATGGCCGAGTACTCGCCGGACCGCAAGCGCGGCTTCTGCGGAAGTTTCCTCGAGTTCGGCACCCTCGGCGGGTACGCGCTCGGCGCGATCGTGGTTCTGGTGGTGGAGTTGTTCTCCAGCGATCCGTTCATGTCCACCTGGGGCTGGCGCATCCCGTTCCTGATCGCCGGGCCGATGGGCCTGATCGGCCTGTACCTGCGGACCAAGCTCGAGGAGACACCCGTCTTCCGGGAACTGGACGCGGAAGGCGCGGTGGAGTCGGGGACGACCCACGAGTTCAAGGATCTGATCACCGAGTACTGGAAGCCGCTCCTGCTGCTCGGCGGACTCGTCATCGCGTTGAACGTCACCAACTACACCCTGCTCAGTTACATGCCGACGTATCTGGAGACACAGATCGGGCTGACGTCCACCGCGTCGCTGACCCTGTTCATCGTCGGGCAGATCGTGATGATGGCGGTCATCCCGTTCGCGGGCGGGTTGTCGGACCGGGTGGGCCGAAAGCCGTTGTGGTACGGCTCGCTGGTGGGACTGATCGTGCTCGCCGTCCCCATGTACCTGCTGATGCGTCAGGGTTTCGGGTGGGCGATCCTCGCGTTCGCGGTGCTCGGTTTGCTGTACGTCCTGCAGTTGTCCACGATCTCGGCGACGTTCCCGGCGATGTTCCCGACGCACGTGCGGTTCGCCGGGTTCGCGATCGCGTACAACGTGTCGACGTCGCTGTTCGGTGGCACGGCGCCCGCAGTGAACGAACTGCTCATCGAATGGACCGGCAACACCCTCATGCCGGCGTTCTACATGATGGCCGCGTGCGGGATCGGCCTCGTCGCGCTGTACTTCGTGGCGGAGACCGCGGGCGCGTCCATCCGCGGTCGTGGGATCCCAGGCATCGACACGGAGCCCCACCCCACCGCGCTGGCGCACAAGTGATGCGCCACGATCCTTCCCGGCGCGCCGTGGCATAGTCGCCTCGGGCGGGGTTTCACGAAGGGATCAGCATGGCGTCGGCACTGTGGCACGGATTCGCGGACATGGGCGCGGTGGAACAGAAGGGCGCCTTCGTGGTGTCCCGCGGCGAGGGTGCGTACATCTGGGACGATCGCGGCAACCGTTACCTGGATGCGACGGCGGGTCTGTGGTTCACCAACGTGGGTCACGGCCGCGCGGAGATCGCGGACGCCGTCGCGGATCAATTGCGGACCGTGGCCCATTTCTCGAATTTCGGTGACTTCGTTCCCGAGACCACCGCGACCCTGGCCGACCGGCTCGCGGCCATCGCACCGGTGCCGGGCAGCAAGATCTTCCTCACCTCCGGTGGTTCGGACTCCGTGGACACGGCGGCCAAGCTCGCCCGCCGCTACTGGCACGAAATGGGCAAACCGTCCAAGACGATCGTCGTCGGCCGTCAGAAGGCTTACCACGGGATGCACGTGGCGGGCACCGCGCTGGCGGGTATCCCGGCCAACCGCGAGGGCTACGGCGAGTTGATGCCCGACAGTGCCACCGTGGCGTGGAACGACGCCAAGAGTCTGCTCGAGCTGATCGAGAAGGTCGGGGCGGACACGATCGCCGCGTTCTTCTGCGAGCCCGTCATCGGCGCGGGCGGCGTGTACCTGCCGCCGGAGGGGTATCTCGCGGAGGTTCGCGACATCTGCCGCGAGCACGACATCCTGTTCGTGGTCGACGAAGTGGTGACGGGATTCGGCCGCATCGGCGGCGAGTGGTTCGCGTCGACCCGATTCGATCTGCAGCCCGACATGATGACGACGGCGAAGGGTCTCACCTCCGGGTACGTCCCGATGGGTGCGGTGTTCATCGCCCCGCGGGTGGCCGAGCCGTTCTTCGCCGGTGGGGTGTGGTGGCGCCACGGCTACACCTACGGTGGGCACGCGGGTGCCGCTGCGGCGGCGCTCGCCAACCTCGACATCATCGAGCGCGAAAACCTGCTGGCGGAGTCGAAGCGGCTCGAGTCCTCGCTGCACGAGCACCTCACGCCCCTCGCCGACCACCCGCGGGTCGAGGAAGTGCGCAGCGGTCTCGGCGCGGTCGCGGCCGTGCAGTTGGCCGATCCGGCGGAGGCGCTCCCGTTCGTGAACACGCTGCGCGAGTTCGGGATCTCGGGCCGCGCCGCCGGGCAGGGCGCCATGCAGATCTCGCCGTCGTTCGTGATGACGGACGATCAGGTCGCTCAGCTCGCGGACGGGTTCCGCCGGGCGCTGGGCTGATCGGAGCCGGCGCCCCGCCTGCGGAGGCGGTGCAGGGCGCCGGTGACCCGGTCCCGCCACGTCGACGGCGCCAACACGATTTCCTGCCGCCCGTCGTGCGCGGCGTAGGCGCGGGTGTAGCGCTCGTGCAGACGCGCCCGCACCTCGTCGGGTGTGTACGCCTTGCGTTGCCGATCCGCCCGGACCGCGACGACCCCGGTCGCGGCGACACCCACCACACCGGCGAGTCCGAGAAGTTTCCACCATTGCCTGCCATGCGGTCGCATCCTTCTAGGCTAGGGCCCATGGACCCGCAACGGCACACGGACGCACGACGACACGGCTCCACCATCGACCTCGACACCGCGGTCGAGGTCACCCGCACCGGCGACATCTGGATCTTCCGCGGAGAATCCCCGGCCGACAGGGCAATCCAGACGCTGACGAACAGCCCGGTCAACCACGTCGGCATGTCGGTGGTGCTCGAGGACCTTCCGCCGCTGATGTGGCACGCCGAACTCGGGCATTCGTTGCAGGACATGTGGACGGGCCGCTTCCAGCGTGGTGTGCAGCTCCACGACCTCCGTGCCGCGGTCCAGGTGTGGGGTGCGCGGTACGGGCAGCGGGGATGGCTGCGTCAACTCGCCGAACCGGCGACGCCGCAGCAGGAGGACGCGTTGCTGCGGGCCATCGCGCGCCTCGACGGAACCCCGTTCCCGTCGACCGCGAAACTCGCGTCGCGGTGGTTCGGCGGGCGGTTGCCCGGGTCACGGCGCCGGCAGGAGCGGCGGGGGAGCCTCGAAAGCGCCTATTGCGCCGAAGTGGTCGCGCAGACGTACGAGGAGATGGGTCTGATCAGCGGTCGCAGGCGCACCAACTGGTACGACCCCGGCAAGTTCTGGAGCGGCGACCGGCTTCCCCTCGCTCCCGGGGTGACGCTGGGCCGGGAGATCGAGGTGAGCCTGAGCGAGGCCGACCTGGCCGCGGGGCGGGGCAGGCGGCCGTCGTCAGAGGGTGCGTGACTTCTCGGGGTGCACCCGTCCGCCGACCTCGACCCAGCCGGCCGGGTCGTAGGTGGTGCGCAGTTCGGACCCTTTGCCCTGGGTGATCAGGAGGGCGTGTCGCAGGTGCGCGGTGATCCGGACGGCGGCGGCTCCGGTGGCCTCGTCCTCGGTGATGCCCATGTCGGGGGCGAACATTCGCGACCGGATCGAATGCTCGACCTTGTCGGTCCAGGCCCACAGATAGTGGTGCCCGGCCCCGAACTTCTTCGGGTCGGCGGCCTGGACCTCGCGCACGCTGTCCATGGGGTACAACGAGAACTCCGGCGCCCACTCGGGCCGGGCCCGCACCCAGGTGATCGCGCCGGAACGCCGGGTGGCGACGGGGCCCGCGGGGACGTCGAGCGTCGTGACGGCGGCGCCGCGCTCGTGCAACCACCAGGACAGTCCGACGGTGGGATGCCCGGCGAAGGGCAGTTCGGTGGCGGGGGTGAAGATCTGGGCGCGCGCGTGCGCGTCGTCGGGCCCGGGGATGTCGACGAAGATCGTCTCGCTGTATCCGAGTGCGCGGGCGACGGACTGCCGGTCCTCGGGCGGGACGGCCGAGGAGTCGACGATGCCGAGCGGATTGCCGTGGCGTCCTTTGTCGTCGGTGAACACCCGGACGACGTCTACATGGATGGGCATTGACGCACCCTATCGCTCCCGGCGTTCCAGCATCGTGCAGGAACCCGCCCGAAAGGCCGAGGCGATGGACAGCATTAGGCTGATAGGTATGGCCGATCAGAGTTATCAACCCACACTGTCGCAGCTGCGTGCGTTCGTGGCAGTCGCGGAGTACCGCCACTTCGGCACGGCGGCAGCACGTTTGAGTGTGAGTCAACCGACACTGTCGCAGTCGCTGGCCGCCCTGGAGAACGGGCTCGGTGTGCAGCTCATCGAGCGCAGTACCCGGCGCGTCCTCGTCACCGCGGCGGGGGAGCGGCTCCTCGGCCAGGCCAAGGTCATCCTCGAGGCCGCGGACGGTTTCGTCGCGACGGCTGCGGGTGTCGGCGACCGATTGGCCGGCCCCCTGCGGATCGGACTCATTCCCACCGTCGCCCCCTACGTGCTCCCTGCCCTGCTGCCGGCGCTGCGCGAGGAGATGCCGGCACTGGAGCCGCAGGTCGTCGAGGACCAGACGGCGCGACTCCTCGAGGCGCTGCGTGTGGGCTCACTCGACGTCGCGGTGCTCGCCCTGCCGAGCGGTGTCGGTGGTCTCGTCGACATCCCCTTGTACACAGAAGATTTCGTGATGGTCGTCCCGAAGGGGCACCCGCTGGCCGGTCGCACCGACATCTCGCCGCCGATGCTGGACGAGCTTCCCCTCCTGCTGCTCGACGAGGGGCACTGCCTGCGCGATCAGACCCTCGATCTGTGCCGCTCGGTGGACGCGCATCCGGTGGCGGGCGACACCCGCGCCACGTCGCTGTCGACGGTGGTGCAATGCGTCGCCGGTGGGCTCGGCGTGACCCTGGTGCCGGAATCCGCCGTCCAGGTGGAGACCGGACGGGGTCCGCTCGCGACCGCCCGCTTCGCCGCCCCCGCGCCCGGTCGCACGATCGGCCTCGTGTTCCGGTCGTCGAGTGCCCGCGCGGACGATTACGGGCAACTCGCGCGCCTGTTCACGAAGTCGGCACCGGTCGGCGCACCCGTCTGAAGGTCGGCGGTCAGGACCGCCGCCGCGGTTTGCCCTTCCTTCCGCCTTTGGGACTGCCGCCCTTGGCTCCGGTGCCGGAGCGCGGCGTCCGCGTCCCGGCGGCCGGTTTCTGGCGTGCGGCGGTCGCGGCGGGACGTTTCTTCTTCGGCTCCGCCGCCGGGGCGCGGCCCCGGGAGCTGTTGACGGTGCGACCCCGGACGATGCCGATGAACTCCTCCACCAGGTCGGTGGTCTCGTCCTCGGGCCACGACAGCGCGATCCGCGACTCCGGGCCGTCCGACACCGTCCGGTAGACGAGATCTTTGCGGTGGTGGAGCCGGGCCAGTGACTGCGGGACGACGAGCAGCCCGACACCTGCCGCGACCAGTTCGATCGCGTCGGCCGTCGTGGCCGGCCGGTCCGCGGCGGGCAGCCCCGGCATGCGGTCCCACACGAGGACGTCGTCGAGAGGGTGCTGGATGATCTCGTCGGCCAGATCCGCGATCGACACCTCGTCCACCGCCGCCACGACGTGGTCCTTCGGTGCCACGACCACCGGGATCTCGGTGTACAGGGGGATGGCGCTGAGTCCCGTCCGGTCGATCGGAAGCCGCACCAGGCCCACGTCCGCACTGCGGGCACGCAGCTGATCGGGCGCGTCCGCGACGGACACCGGGACGAGGGTGAGGGGAACGTCGGGCAGCCGTTCGGTCCAGATCCGTACCCACTTGGTGGGGGTCACGCCCGGGACATACGCGAGCCGGAAGGGAGGGGATGCATCCGCGTCTGTCACTCCGTCAGGCTACCGGGCGTGGTCAACGGCACCGCACACGCTCGTTACTCTTGACACCATGACGTCGCACAAGAGCCCTCAGACTATGAAGCCCGCCACCGCGGCGAAGAAGCTGGGTGTGTACCTCGAGGCCACCCCCGCGGAGTTCCAGGAGGGTGTCGTCTCCCGCGACGAGCTCGGCGCATTGCAGAGCGATCCGCCGGAGTGGCTGCTCGAGTTGCGCCGCAACGGCCCGCACCCGCGTCCCGTGGTCGCGGCGAAGCTGGGGGTGTCCATCGCGGGCCTCGCGCGCGGTGGCATCACCGAGGCGCTCACCACCGAGCAGATCGACGCTCTCATGGCGGATCGCCCCGAGTGGCTGCAGCAGGAGCGCGCCACCCAGGCCGAGGTCCGCAAGGAGACCGTCCGGATCAAGGAGAAGAACGCGGCGCGGCGGGATCAGCCCCGCCGCCCCCGGTCCTGACGACTAGCCCTCGACGATGCTGAGCTCGTCGAAGATCACTTCGCCTGCGGCGTCGGACTCGGGGAGGTCCACGACCGCCGTCAACGCCCACCCGTGATCGCCCTGCGGGTCCTCGAGGACCTGCCGGACCCGCCACAGCTCGGGCGCGGTCTCCACCTGGAACAGCTGGGGGCCGCGCGCCGAGGGTCCGGTGCCGAGCGAGGCGTACTCGTCGAAGTACGGCTGGAGCTGGTCCTCCCACTCCTCGGCGTCGATGCCGTCGTCCAGCCCCTCCAGTTCGGCCCACCGCCGCCGCGACGCGAGTTCGATGCGCCGGAACATGGCGTTGCGCACCATCACCCGGAATGCCCGCGTGTTCGCCGAGATCGGGCGCGGCACGTCGGCGCCGAACGCCACCTGCTGGTCGTCGCCCTCGGCGCCGGGGTCGGTGAGTGATTCCCATTCGTCGAGCAGGCTCGAATCGACCTGCCGGATCAGCTCACCCAGCCACTCGATGAGATCGTCGAGTTCCTCCGTCCGGGCCTCGGTCGGAACGGTCTGGCGCAGCGCGCGATACGCGTCCGCGAGATACCGCAGCACGAGCCCTTCCGAACGGGCCAGACCGTAGTGGCTGACCATTTCGGCGAACGTCATGGCACGCTCGACCATGTCCCGCACGACCGACTTGGGTGACAGCGCGAACTCCGTGATCCACGGATGCCCACCCCGGTACATCTCGAACGCCGGAAACAGCAGGTCCGCGAGTGGCTTGGGCCAGGTGACCTCCTCGAGCAACTCCATGCGTTCCTCGTATTCGATCCCGTCGGCCTTCATCTGCGAGACCGCCTCGCCGCGCGCGAAGTGCTGCTGCGCCATCAGCACCTGCCGCGGGTCGTCGAGGGTCGACTCGATGACCGAGACCACATCCAGCGCATAGGAATCGGATTCGGCGTCGAGGAGTTCGAGGGCGGCCAGCGCGAACGGGGACAGCGGCTGGTTGAGTGCGAAGTCCCGCTGGAGTTCCATCGTGAGCCGGGCCATGCGGCCGTCGGCGTCGGGTTCGTCGAGTCGCTGCACCACGCCGGCGTCGATCAGCCCCCGGTACAGCGACAGCGCCTTGAGGATGTGCTTGCGCTGCGCGGGCCGCGATTCGTGGTTGTCCTCGAGGAGGTGCCGCATGGACTCGAAGCAGTTGCCCGGTCGTGCGATGACGTTGAGCAGCATGGAGTTCGACACGGAGAACCGGGAGACGAGCGGTTCCGGCGAGGCGGCGACGAGGCGATCGAATGTGGCCTCGCCCCACGACACGAACCCGTCCGGCGCCTTCTTGCGCTGCACCTTGCGGCGTTTCTTCGGGTCGTCGCCCGCCTTGGCCAGCGCGCGCAGATTCTCGACCTCGTGTTCGGGGGCCTGCACCACCACCGTGCCCAGGGTGTCGTAGCCGGCGCGTCCCGCGCGTCCCGCGATCTGGTGGAACTCGCGTGCCCGCAGGTGCCGCGTGCGGGTGCCGTCGAACTTGGTCAGCCCGGTCAGGAGCACGGTGCGGATGGGCACGTTGATCCCCACGCCGAGCGTGTCGGTGCCGCAGATGACCTTCAGCAGACCGTCCTGCGCCAGTTTCTCGATGAGGCGCCGGTACTTCGGCAGCATGCCGGCGTGGTGGACGCCGATCCCGTGCCGGACCAGACGCGAGAGCGTCTTGCCGAACCCGGTGGTGAACCGGAAACCGCCGAGGGCGTCGGCGATGGCGTCCTTCTCCTCGCGTGAGCAGAAGTTGACACTGGTCAGTGCCTGCGCACGCTCCAGAGCGGCGGCCTGGGTGAAGTGGACGACGTACACCGGGGCCTGGTTGGTGGTCACCAGTTCCTCGATCGTCTCGCTCACCGGTGTCGTCGCGTACGAGAACATCAGCGGCACGGGGCGCTCGGTGCCCGCCACGACGGTCGTGGGCCGGCCGGTCCGGCGGGTGAGGTCGGACGAGAAGAAGTCGACCTCGCCGAGCGTGGCCGACATGAGCAGGAACTGGGCGTGGGGGAGTTCGACGAGCGGGACCTGCCACGCCCAGCCGCGGTCGGGTTCGGAGTAGAAATGGAACTCGTCCATCACGACCTGGCCGATGTCGGAGTCGGGGCCCTCGCGCAGCGCGAGGTTCGCGACGATCTCGGCGGTCGCGCAGATGATCGGTGCCCGCGAGTTCACGGCGGCGTCGCCGGTCATCATGCCGACGTTCTCCGCGCCGAACACTTCGCACAGGGCGAAGAACTTCTCGCTGACAAGGGCTTTGATCGGGGCCGTGTAGAACGTGCGCTTGCCGGTGGCCATGGCGTAGAAGTGGGCGCCGACCGCCACCATCGACTTACCGGATCCGGTGGGCGTTGCCAGGATCACGTTGGCCCCGGACACCAGCTCCATGACGGATTCTTCCTGGGCGGGATAGAGCGTCAGTCCTCGTTCTTCGGTCCAGGAGGTGAAGGCGTCGAAAACGGAATCGGAATCCGCGTTCTCGGGGAGCAGGTCGGAGAGAAGCACTGCTACAGGCTAGCCGGACGGCCGTGCGCCGCTGCCGGGCCTACGTCGCGCTGCGTTCGTCCGATCCCATCGCGTCGAGAACCGCCATGCGGGTGGACGCGCTGCCCGTGATGGTGCTCTCACCGACGCCGGTGACGAGCATCTGCCGCCACTTCGCTTCGTCGAACTGCAGGGGATGAGTTCCGGACAGAAACTTCTCGATGGTGCGCAGGAACCGCATCGGGTCGTCGCGGAACGGGAAATGTCCTGCGCCGCGGAAGATCTCGAGGTGAGATCCGGGCATCGCCGCGTGCGCGAGGTGGGCGTGGCTCACCGGAATGACGGCGTCCTGATCACCCCAGATGAGCTGCACCGGGAGGTTCTCGGTCAGATAACATCGATCGAGCATCGTGACGACCTGTCCGCGCCAGTCGACGACCGCGCGAAGGGTACGCAGGTATGCCTCGTAGGCGGTGGGGTCGTAGAGCTCCGCGAGTACCCGCACCAGGTCGGGAGTGTCGTGCAGCATCGCGCCGGGGCGCAGGCGCGTGCCGTTCAGCTGACTCAGCACGTTCCCGACCAGTCGCACGGTGGGCATCGCCCCGGGAATGCGCAGCAGCTTCAGCGCCTCGTTGACCACCGGGACGGACGCGAGCCGCAGCAGCGGGTGGACGTCCTTGGTGACGCCGCCGGCCGACACCAGGACGAGGCGGTCGACCATCTGCGGGAACTGGTAGGCGAACTGCATGGCGACGCCGCCGCCGAGCGAGTGACCGACGACGGTGACCTTGTCGATGCCCAGGGTGGACAGCAGATCGCGCATGCCGTTGGCGTACGCCGCGACCGAGTAGTCGGCCCGCGGTTTGTCGGAGCGTCCGTGACCCAGCAGGTCGGGGGCGATGACGGTGTAGTTCTTGGCGAGATGGGGGATGATCTCGGTCCACGTGGACGAGTTGTCGCCGATGCCGTGGATCAGCAGCAGCGCGGGACCCTCGCCCGCCATGCGGAATGCGCGACGGTAGCCGTGGATGGTGCGGAACATCATGCGGGTTTCGGCGTTCGGAACAGGCCTGAGCTTACGAATGCGGTTGTCGCTCATGTCGCCTCCTGAACTAGGTGCATTTCCCGAATGTTGACAGCTCAATCATCCGCTTGGTCTCGACGCTATTGCACCGGTCCCGGCCGAACAACTGGACCGTGCGGTCGCACAGTGCCGGGAGGGCGACCGCACAACCGCTACCCGGTCAGGCCCCGCCCTGTGATCCCCCCTCCTCCTCGGAGTTGCCGCTCTCACCGTCCTGCATCGCCTGTTCGGCCAGGAAACGCTCGAATTCCGCACCGAGTTCGTCGCCACTCGGCAGGTCTTCTTCGCTGGCCAGGAGCGTGGACTGCTGTTCTTGAGCCGTTACGTAGGCATCGTACTGACGTTCCAGGGCGTGGACGACGGTTTGTACCTCCTCGTTACCTGCGATGTGCTCGTCGACCTGTTCGCGGACGCGGGCGGCGGCCTCACCGAGCGCGGCCAGCGGCAGATCCAGGTCGGTGACGTCACTCACGTTCTCGAGGAGGGTTTCCGCCGCCCCTGGGTAGTCCGTCTGGGCCAGGTAGTGGGGAACGTGCACCGAGAACCCCACCGACTCGTGCCCGTGCTGCGCCATCCGCAACTCGATCAGCGAGGACGCGCTGCCCGGCACCTGCAATTCACCCGACCAGCGCTGGTGGTCCTTGATCAGGTCCTTGTTGGTGGAATGCGCGGTCACACCGAGCGGACGCGTGTGCGGAATGGCCATCGGGATGGCGTTGATGCCCACGGTCCGGCGCACACCGAGCTGCTCGGCCAGCAGGCGCACCGCCGTGGTGAACCGCTCCCAGCGCAGATCGGGCTCCATGCCGGCCAGCAGCAGGAACGGGGTACCTGCCGTGTCCTTCAGTGCATACAGGTTCAGCTCGGGCTGGTCGTAATCCGAGAAGTGATCGGCCTTGAACGTCATCGTGGGCCGACGGGAGCGGTAGTCCACGAGCTCGTCGACCGCGAAGGAGGCAACCAGCTCGCTCTCGAGACTCTCGCGGAGATGCGTCGTGGCGAGTTTGACGGCGTGGCCTGCGTCGGAGAAGCCCTCGAGTCCATGGATCAGCACAGGCCCCTGCCCGTCCGCGGAGGACAGCTGCGGTGCCGGGAACTCCAGCTCGTACATCTTCGACTGTTCGTCCATTACAGACCTCTTCTCCTTCGTGCCTGGCCTCCAGTGTCCCCTATCGTCTCCGGCATCGATACGTCGGACTTTGCTCTCGGAGGCCCTGCTCTGGGGGAACGCGACACGCGCGACCGATAATTCCCGCCGGACGGCCTCCGGTGTTCGCCCACAGCGAGATCCCGCGCACGGTCTGTGGCAATGTGAGGAACGGCACGATCCGAGACGGACGACCCTGGAGGTGCGCATGTCGACACGGATCCGAGCGACACGGCGATCGGAGGTCGAGTCGTGAGCGTGCGCATCGACCGGGTGGTCACCTCCGGCACCTTCAGCCTCGACGGTGGCACCTGGGACGTCGACAACAACGTGTGGATCGTCGGTGACGACGCCGAAGTCGTGGTGATCGACGCCGCTCACAGCGCGGCACCGATCGTCGAGGCCGTCGGTGGCAGGCGTGTCCGGGCGATCGTGTGCACACACGGTCACAACGACCACGTCACCGTCGCTCCCGAACTGTCCGCGGCTCTGGACGCCCCGCTCTTCCTCCATCCGGCCGACGACGTGTTGTGGCAGCAGACGCACCCCGCCGTCGCCTACACGCCGATCGAGGACGGTCAGGAGATCGCGGTGGCCGGGACCGACCTCCGCGTGCTCCACACGCCCGGGCATTCCCCCGGTTCCTGCTGCCTGTATCTGCCGGAGGCGGGGGAGTTGTTCAGCGGCGACACCCTGTTCTCCGGCGGTCCGGGAGCCACCGGGCGCTCCTACTCGGACTTCCCGACGATCATCGGGTCCATTCGCGACCGCCTGTTCGCGCTGCCGGCGTCGACGACGGTCCGCACCGGCCACGGCGACGGAACCACCGTCGGCGCCGAGGCCCCACATCTGGAGGAGTGGATCGCCCGCGGCAGCTGAGCCGCAGCCTCCCCGCCGTCGGTGCGTCGGCGTGGCAGAGTGGCGGAAAGGGCACATCCGACACGGGAGGACGACGGTGACATCTCGGCGCACAGCGGTACGGACGGCCGTCGCCCCGGCGGTCGCGTTGGCCGCGGCGGCGATTCTCGCCGGGTGTACCTCGACCGTCTCCGGTGTCGCGCAGCCGAGCACCACCGTCGCGGCGGGTTCGCCGTCCGGAAAGGGACTGTCGAAGCTGCTGGTCGATCCGGCAGACTTCCCCGCCCGGTACGAGGCGATCGTGCTGCCCGCCCAGGCCGTGTCGATGGCGGCGCCCGACCTGACGGGGGTTCCGCAGGGTGCGGTGGTCGACCCCGCGGACTGTGCGCCGCCTGCGCAGGACTACGGACCGACCGGCACCGTCATGGCGGTCGGTACCGACAACGCGAGCCGTTCGACGATCTCGGTCGAGCTCACCAGGACCGAAACACCCCTCGGCGATCTGGCCGAACAGACGAAGACGTGCGGTGAGGTCACCGTGACGGACAGCGGGGCCGAATCCACCGTCACCACCGAGATCACGCCGGCACCTCCGGTCCGGGCGGACGACACCCTCGCCCTCCGGCGAACCGTCAGGTCCGGTGCCGGGAGCGAACAGGTCACCCAGTCGATGGTGGCGTTGATCGCGCAGGTGGGCGACGTGCGGGTGTCCGCGACCTTCATGTCGTTCGGCGACGCGAAGGCCGACACCGTCGCGCTCGACGAAGTGTTCACCGCCGCGGTGCAGAAGGTCCAGAACAGCTGAGCGGGCCCTAGCACAGGGCTCCGACCGCCTCTCGGCCGAACGGCGCGTCCGCCCGGCGCGGCGGCCGGGTTGTCCACAACCCGTGGCTCATCCACAGCCCTCTGTGTTTCCCCAGTTCGCTCGCCGACCCCCGCGACGCCGACCGGACAGAGTCTGGGGCATGACGACACCCGCATTCCCCCACGGTTCCGGCTTCTCCGACGATCCCGGCGGGGAACCGCCCCCGCAGCAGCACACGGTCACGCTGTCCGCTCCGGACGACCTGCTCGCGTCGATACCCGCACTGCTCGGATTCCGGCCCGCCCGGTCGATCGTGGCGGTGTGCCTGACCGGGAAGCGCAACCCGTCGGTCGGCGCCGTCATGAGACACGACCTGGTCCTCGGAGGTGCCACTGGGCCGACCCCGACGATGTGCGCGGCGCTGGGCCAGTTCGCCACCGTCTGTGAGCGTGACCGTGCCGGCGGGGTGATCCTGGTTCTCGTCGACGACCGTGTCACCAGCCCTGCGGCGCTCTGTGTCGACGAAATGTCCGCGATCGTCGAAGAATTCGAGGATCTTCTCGAATTCACGCCCACCGACCTTCTCGACGTCTTCCTCACGGCGGAGATCGCGTCGGGCGGTGCATGGTTCAGCCTCTTCGGCGGCAATTACGGCGTCCAGTCCGATCCGGCGTCGTCCCGCGTCGCGCTCGCGCGGGTCCTCGAGGGCAAACCCATCCGCGCCTCGCGCGAGGAGATGGAGGCCACCATCGAGGTCGGGCCGGTGCTCGAGCGCCTGCAGATTGCCGCCCTCATCGAACGTGGCCGCCCCTCCTCGCTACTGCGAAGGCAGCTGGCCGAGCGGTCGACCGTGCCCGATCGCTGCCACCGGCTCGAGCTCGAACTGGTGCTGACACACGTGGCCCGGGTCTCGTCCGGCGAGAGGCTCCTCGCGCCCGAGTACGCGGAACTCGCGCTCGCACTGGACAACGTCACCGTCCGGGACAGCGTGCTCGCACTCGCCGTGGGCCCGTACGCCGAGGATGCCGAGCAACTGTGGATTCTCCTGGCCCGCAACCTCCCCGACCCGGAACGCGCGAACCCGGCGGCGTTGCTCGGCTACAGCGCCTACCTGCGGGGGGACGGGCCGTTCGCCGGCATCGCGTTGGCCGCCGCCCTGGACTCGGAGCCGGGGCACAGGCTGGCCACCCTGCTGGACGGTGCACTGCACAGCGGAATGCGGCCCGGCGAGGTGCGGGGACTGGCCGACGTCGGTTACGAACGCGCGAGCGCGGTCGGTGTCGTGCTGCCCCCGCCCCTCGCCGGCTGAGCCTGCGTCAGCGACGCGCCGCGTGCGACCGGTCGCCCAGCTCCTGCAGGTACGTCCAGGCGTCGGCGACGATCTCGTCGAGGTCCGTGTGTTCCGGTCGCCACCCGAGTTCCGCGATCGCACGATCACTCGACGCGACCAGCACGGCGGGGTCGCCGGCCCGGCGCGGTGCGTCCTCGACCGCGATGGGCAGCCCGGTGACCCGCGCGCACGCCGAGATGACTTCGCGCACACTGAAACCCGCGCCGCTACCGAGATTGTAGATGCGGTGCCTGCCCTCGATCGACGACTCCAAGGCCAGCACGTGCGCCTCGGCGAGGTCGAGCACATGGATGTAATCGCGGATCGCCGTTCCGTCCGGAGTCGGCCAGTCGGTGCCGAAGATCGAGATCTTCTCCCGCTGGCCGAGCGCCACCTGGAGCACGAGAGGAATCAAATGCGTTTCGACGACCCGGTTCTCGCCGGCCGACTTGTACGCTCCCGCGACGTTGAAATACCGCAGGCTGGTCGCCGCGAGCGAATGTGCCACCGAGTAGGACGTGATGGCATGGTCGATCGCGAGTTTCGTCGCCCCGTACGGATTGGTGGGACGCGTCGGATCGGCCTCCGTGATCGGCGAGTGCTCGGGTTCGCCGTACGTGGCGGCCGTCGACGAGAACACGAGTTTCCGCGTCCCCGAATGCCGCATGGCCTCGAGGAGTTCGAGCGTGGTGACGACGTTGCCGCGCCAGTACTTCTCCGGGTACTGGACCGACTCGCCGACGAGCGACTGCGCCGCGAAGTGCAGGACCCCGTCGAACCGGGGAGTGCCGCTCGTACCGAGGACGTCTGCCGCCACGTCCGCGACGTCGCCGTCGATGAACTCGGCACCGAGCGGCACCGCGTCGGCGTTACCCGTCGACAGGTCGTCGATGACGACGACGTCGTGTCCTCGTTCGAGCAGGACCGTGCTGCAGACGCTGCCGACATAGCCGGCGCCGCCGGTGACCAGAAGTTTCATCGACTATCCCTGAACCTGCTTCACCTGGACGGCATGCGCCATCTCCTCGGACAGATCGAACCCGCTGTGGCCGGGCACCGTGATCGTGACCGACCCGGGCTTGGTCTCCACGGTGACGCGCGCGTCCGGTACGACGCCCGCCTCCCGCAACTGTCCGATGACGTCCGGATCCGACTGCACGTGCTCGGCGAGACGGCGGACGACGACCGCGGTCGGCTTGCCGGGCGGCACGTCCGTGAGGCGGATGAGCGTCTCCGGGGGGTCGACCGGGCGGTCCAGCCCGAGCAGAGCCAGTCCCGGAATCGGGTTGCCGTACGGCGAGGTGGTGGGATTGTTGAGCACCTCCACCAGGCGCCGCTCCACTTCCTCGCTCATGACGTGCTCCCACCGGCACGCCTCGGCGTGAACCTCTTCCCACCGGAGACCGATGACGTCCACGAGGAGTCGTTCGGCCAGGCGGTGCTTCCGCATCACGGACACCGCGAGTTCGCGGCCCTTCTCCGTCAGTTCCAGGTGGCGGTCACCGGCGACCAGGAGGAGGCCGTCGCGTTCCATCCGGGCAACGGTCTGGCTGACCGTCGGACCGCTCTGCTCGAGTCGTTCGGCAATACGTGCTCGAAGTGGGACGACGCCCTCTTCTTCCAAGTCGTAGATCGTCCGGAGGTACATCTCCGTGGTGTCGACCAGATCCTTCACACTCACACCCCTTCGTCTCGGTTGATTCTACCGGTGATTGCCCGGCACCGGCGCCGTCCGTCCCCGCCGCGAGTCGGTGACGGTCCGGCGGGGTCTGCTGACACCCTCCACGGGGGACCAGTAGCGTGAGTCCATGACCGCGTCGTTCAGTTCCGGGGAGGATTCGGCTGCACTGGTATCGAACCGTGCAGTCGTGTGGAGTCCGGACTATCTCAGTTATCGGTGGAGTGCGGACCACCCGATGAATCCCACGCGGCTCGAGCTGACCATGTCGCTCGCGCGCAGCCTCGGGACGCTGGAGGGGGTCGAACTGCTGCGGCCCGCCGCCGCCTCGGACGCAGATCTGTTGCGGATCCACACTCCCGCGTACGTCGAAGCGGTCAAACAGGCCGGTCACTCCGCGACGTCGGGCGTGCTCGGCGCGGAGGCGCCGCACGGGCTCGGCACCGAGGACAATCCCGTCTTCCCCCAGATGCACGAGGCGAGCGCGATCCTCGCCGGCGGTTCCCTCGCCGCGGCGCAGGAAATCGCGGCGGGCCGCACCCGCCGCGCCGTCAGCATCGGCGGCGGCATGCATCACGCCATGCCCGACTGGGCCTCCGGCTTCTGTGTGTACAACGACGTCGCCATTGCCGTGTCCTGGCTGCTGGACAACGGTTTCGACCGGATCGCCTACATCGACGTCGACGCACACCACGGCGACGGCGTCCAGCACGCATTCGCGGGCGACCCGCGGGTCCTGACGATCTCCCTGCACCAGCACCCGGCAACGCTCTGGCCCAACACGGGGTGGTCGAGCGAAGTCGGCGAGGGATCGGGGGAGGGCACGGCGATCAACCTCCCCGTGCTGCCCGGCACCGTCGATGCGTTGTGGCTGCGTGGTTTCCACGCCGTCGTGCCCGGAGCCCTCGCCGCGTTCCGGCCGCAGATCGTGATCAGCCAGTGCGGTGTCGACAGCCATCGGGAGGATCCGCTGGCCGACCTCGCGCTGACCGTCGACGGCCAGCGGGCCGCGTTCCTCGCGATGCGCGACCTCGCCGACCGGTACGCCGAGGGACGCTGGCTCGCCGTCGGCGGCGGCGGGTACGGCCTCGTCCGCGTCGTCCCGCGGGCGTGGACCCACCTGATCGCCGCGGCGCTCGACCGCGAGATCGACACCGCCCGTGCGGTACCCGAGGCCTGGCAGGAGCGGGCTCACGCCCTCGCGCCCAGCGTCGACCTGCCGGACACGATGGGCGACGGCGGGGAAGTCGACTACCTGCCCTGGGACGGTCCCGGTGGCACACCGGAAACCGGGATTCCGTCGGTCGACCGCGCGTTGACGCGGATCGACTCCGCCGTCATCGCCACCCGGCGTGCCTGCTTCCCCCTACTCGGACTCGACCCGGAGGATCCCCGTGACTGAGCAGGCGGACGGCAACGAAACCACCGGTGCCACGGAGTCGTCGGGCAGTGCAGAGACGGGCAGCACTGAGTCGTCGGCCGGTGCCGGGGCGACGGGGAAACCCGACCCCGCGCACAACTACCCGCGGCACTGGGTCGCCGACGTGCTCGCCGCGGACGGCGGGGCGGTCGCGCTGCGGCCGATCGTGCCCGAGGACGCCGACAAACTCGTGACGTTCCACTCCAAGCTGTCCGAACGCACCCGCTACCTGCGGTATTTCGGTCCCTACCCGACCATGTCGCAACGGGACGTCGTGCACTTCACCACCGTCGACCACCACGACCGGGTGGCGTTCGTGGTGCTGCTCGGGGACGAGATCATCGCCGTCGGCCGGTACGAGCGGCTCACCGGCGAGGGGGACGGCAAATCCGCGGAAGTGGCATTCGTCGTCGCCGACGCACACCAGGGCCGCGGACTCGGACCGATCCTGCTCGAGCACCTGGCCGCGGCGGCCGCGGAGAGCGGTCTGACGATGTTCGTCGCCGAGGTCCTCGCGGAGAACCGGAACATGGTGACCGTATTCCGCGAGGCCGGATATCAGGTGAGCCGCAGCTTCGAGGGCGGCGTCCTCAGGCTCGAGTTCGCGATCGACCCCACCGAAGCGATGGTGTCCGTGCGCAATTCCCGCGAGCGTGCCGCCGAGGCGCGGAGCATGCGCAACGTGCTCAGCCCGCGTTCGGTCGCGGTGATCGGCGCGTCCACCGACCGGGCGAAGGTCGGCAACGCCGTCCTGACCAACCTGCTGCGGGCGGGATTCACCGGCCCGGTGTATCCGGTCAACGCGGAGCACCGTTCGGTCCACGGGGTGCGGGCGTACCCGACGGTCCGGGACATCCCCGACGAGGTGGACCTCGCGGTCGTCGCCGTCCCCGCCGAATCGATCAACGCCGTCCTCGACGACTGCCTGGACAAGGGAGTCAAGGCCCTCGTCGTCGTGTCCTCGGGATTCAGTGAAACCGGAATGGACGGACGGCAGTCCGAGCGCCGCCTCGTCCACGCCGCCCGCGCGCACGGGATGCGGCTGATCGGTCCCAACGCGCTCGGCGTGGCCAACAACGACCACGACGTGTCGTTGAACGCCACCCTCGCACCGGTGCTGCCGAGTCCCGGCAACGTCGGATTCTTCTGCCAGTCCGGCGCACTCGGCATCGCCATCCTCGACGAGGCCGCGCGGAGCCGAATAGGGTTGTCCGCGTTCGTCTCCGCGGGCAACCGCGCCGACGTCTCCGGCAACGACCTGCTGCAGTACTGGGATTCGGACCCGGCCACCGAGGTGGTGCTGCTGTATCTGGAGAGCTTCGGCAATCCCCGCAAGTTCTCGCGCATCGCGCGCAGGGTGGCGAGGAACAAGCCGATCGTCGCGGTCAAGAGCGGGCGGCACGCCGTCCCGCCCGCGCTGGCGGCCAGCGGCGGCGAGATGGACGACTCGATCGTGCGGGCCCTCTTCGAGCAGGCCGGAGTGGTGCAGGTCGGGTCGATCTCCCAGCTGTTCGACTGTGCGCTGCTGTTCGGGTACCAGCCGCTGCCCGCGGGCCCGCGACTGGCCGTGGTCGGGAACTCCACCGCGCTCGGTGTCCTCGCCGCCGACGCGGCCCGCAGCGAGGGCTTGCAGGTCGGCGACCCCGTCGACCTCGGCCCGCAGGCCGGTCCCGAGGAATTCGCGACGGCCGTGCGGACGGCACTGGCGTCCTTCGACGTCGATTCGGTGATCGCCGTGTTCGTTCCCCCGGTCGCCGTCCCCGCCGAACCCTATGCCCAGGCGCTGCGGGAAGCGGTGCGGGACGCCGACAAACCCGTGCTCACGACGTTCCTCGCGGCGGAGGGCGTGCCCGACGTCCTGGCGGTCCGCGGTGAGGACGGACATCCGACGCGCGGTTCGGTGCCGTCCTATCCCGGTCCGGAACGGGCGGCGCTGGCCCTGGCACGGGCCTGGCGGTACTCGGCCTGGAAGAGCAAGCCGTCTTCGAAAGTGTTGCGCCCCAACGGGATCGATCCGGAGCGGGCGAAAGCGCTGGTCGACGGCTGGCTCGCGGCGTCGTCCGGACGCTGGCTGTCGGACTTCGAGGCGTCGCAACTCCTCGCGTGCTACGGCGTGGACGTTGTGGAATTCCGGTCCGCCACCACCGAGGAGGAGGCCGTGCAGGCCGCGGAGGAATTGGGATACCCGGTCGCGGTGAAGGCGACGGGGGAACAGTGGCGGCACCGGCCCGACCTCGGCGGGGTCCGCCTCGACCTGGTCGCACCGGACTCGGTCCGCCGGGCCTACCGCGACCTCGCCGCCGCATCCGGTGAACCCCTGCTGCACGTGCAGCGGATGGCCACCAAGGGGATCGGCTGCGTCGTCGGCGTGCAGGACGACCCGTCGTTCGGTTCGCTCATCTCGTTCGGGCTCGCCGGCGTGATCTCCGACCTGCTCGGCGACCGCGCCTATCGGGTGCTGCCCCTCACCGAGGACGCCGCAGCGGAGCTGATCGACGCACCGAAGGCCGCGCCGCTGCTGTCCGGCTACCGGAGCGCGGTGCCGGTGAACAAGTCGGCCCTCGTCGACCTCGTGCAGCGGATCTCCGCTCTCGCCGACGACCTCCCGGAGGTACGGGAACTGGCCTGCGAACCGGTGCTCGCGTCCGCCGAGGGTGCGCAGGTCACCGATTCGCGCGTGCGGATCGGCCCGGAGCCCAGCGTCGCCGACCTCGGACCCCGCCGGCTGCGCTGACCCGTCTCACGGTCCCGCAGACGGAAGGTCCCCGCAGCGCACAACGCCGGTGCCGGT
>NZ_JBHUSF010000092.1:0-28021 GCF_042673295.1 Rhodococcus sp. NPDC057014 | reverse complement strand
CTGGACGGCCTTCCGGACAGCACTCGCTCTCGGCGGGCGAGTTTTCAGATCTACAGACATCGAACGGCCTTTCTCACTGTTTCCGGAGCATCCGACGGGCAAAACAGGGTTGGCCATCACTCGTGGACGAGGACGACCTTCACCGCCTCGCCTCGATGCTGCACGGCCACAGCCTCGTTGATCTGAGAGAACGGCATCGTCGTGATCAACTTGTCGAACGGGAACTTGCCCTGACGGTGGAGATCCAGAAGGTGAGGAATGAACGTGTCGGGATCGGAATCACCCTCGACGATCCCGCGAATCGTGTGACCGAAGAGCTGCGTCGACATCATGCCGATCGGGAGTGTGGCGGTCGGGTCGGCGGGGACCCCGATGAGGCCGAGGGAACCCCGGACGCCCAGTGACTGCAGGATCTGGTCCAGCACGGGAAGTAGGGCTGTCGTGTCGATGGCATAGTCGGCGCCCTCGGGGACGATTGCCCGGATCTGCTCGGAAAGTGCGCCATTCGCCGGATCGACCACGTGGGTAGCTCCGAGAGACAGCGCGAGCTCGCGCCGCGACTCGTGAGGTTCGACGACGATGATCACGCCGACCTCACGGACCACGGCAGCAAGCACAGCCGCCAGGCCGACCGAACCCGCCCCGACGACGACCAGTGACGATCCCGGAGCGACGTCGAGAGAGTTCAACACCGCGCCTGCGCCGGTCTGGATTCCGCAGCCGAGCGGACCGACGAGTTCGAGAGGGGCATCGTCCGCGACCTTCACGACATTGCGTTCATGAGCGATGGCATGTGTCGCGAGGGAGGACTGGCCGAAGAAGTTGCCGCCGAGCGAGGCGTCCCCCGCGGTGAGTGCAGAACTGCCGTCCGGGCGCACACCACCGAAGTTGAACGCCATGAAATTGTGGCAGTACGCGGGCTCGCCCTTCTGGCAGTGGGCGCACTGGCCACAACTGTTGAAGCTGATGGCCACCTTGTCGCCCTCGGCGACCTTGGTCACCCCCGCTCCGACTTTCACGACTGTGCCGCTGCCTTCGTGGCCGACGACGCCCGGAAGGGGGAACGGCAGATGGCCCTCCTTGACGGCCAGATCGGTGTGGCAGAGACCGACGCCGGCGATCTCGACGAGGACTTCGTGTTCCGTGGGTTCGCTCAGAGACACGGTCTCGATGGCGAAGTCGCCCGCGACTTCGTGGACTACGGCGGCGGTGATCTGCACGACTGCTCCTCATTTCAGGTGTTCGCCCGAGGACGGGCATCACTTGCGTAGGTGCAATGTTAGGTAGATCACAAGCTCTGAAAACAGGGATGAGCGGCAAGTTCGCTCCAATCTCCCCCCATTTACCCCCGATGGGACTACGGCAGCCCAGGGGGCCAGTCCTCCTGTGAAACTTCTCCACACGGAGTCAAGGCTCGTGCGGCGGAGTCGACGCAGGGTCGGCAGTCTGCGCGCCGCGGGAACCCGATGCCCCCGACGAAGTACCGAAAACACCCCCTGGTGTGACGCGTCGTGTGTACGCATGAAGAGAGACTTGAGTCACATTCCGAGATCAACTCGATCGATGTCCCATCTCAGGAGGAACCAGTGTCTGTTGATCCTTCGTCGCTCATCATGGGGGTCGCCGCCGCAATCGGCGGCATCGTCCAGGGCGCCGATATGCCCGATGCAGCAGAAGATTTCGCGATGCAGCAGATTTACGCGGTGGCGGATCAGGCGAAAGCCGTCGACGTGACAATCGACGACTACATCGAGCTGCTGCCCGAAAATTCCCGCGAGCCCGCTCGGCAGACACTCGACACGGCTGCCGAGCGGGCCCAAAGCGCGGTGGCGCCGTTTCTGCCACCACCCGTAATCGCGGCCCCTGCTGCTGATCCCGGAATCGACGAGCCTCCACCGGTGGTCCCCAGCGAGCCCGAAGAGGTGTGGTCTGCGGAAGAGTCGGATACTGCAGGTGGCACTGTGGCGGAATCTGTTTCGAATACGGAGCGTGTTGTCACCGGCAACAACGCAGCCGGTCCGATGCCGATCGGCTCGATCGCCGTGTTCGTCCCCTGGTTCACGAAGGCGGGTGGAATCTGCGAGGGAATCACCGCGCCCGTTCTCGCAGCGCTGTATTCCGTCGAGAACGGATTTCGGTACGGTGCCACCTCGCCGGCGTCGCCGGCGGGTGCACGTGGGCCCGGACAGTTCATGCCGGCCACCTGGGCGCGATACGGCAAGGACGCCGACGGCGACGGAAAGACGGACGTTCTCGGAGTCGCTGACTCGGTGATGGCGTCCGGGAACCTGCTGTGCGACATGTACAGCCAGATCGGTGAATGGAAGGCGGAGGGTCTCGTGTCCGGCGACACCCTTGACCTGACTCTCGCCGGATACAACGCGGGGATAGGAGCGGTACGCCAATTCGGGGGAATGCCCCGAGGGACCGACGACTACGAGAACCAGACGCGGCCGTACGTCGCGAAGATTCGTGAGTCGGAGGAGCGGTTCGCGTCGGTTCTGCAACTCCTGCGCAGTGATTCGGGGAGTGTCGGTGGTCGCATCGTACAGGCGGCGATTCGGTATCTCGGCTTGCCGTACGTGTGGGGTGGCGGCAGCGTGAAGGGCCCGTCCTCCGGAGGATTCGACTGTTCGGGTCTGACGTCCTATGCGGTGTACGACGCGACCGCCGGATTCATCCTCCCGCGCACGTCGGAGACCCAGTGGAACGTCGGCGTCGAGGTGCCGCTGGAAGACGCGAGGCCGGGCGATCTGCTGTTCGGCAACTGGGGCTCGGGAGGGCCCGGCCACGTGGCGATCCATCTGGGAAACGGTCAGATGGTGCATGCGCCGACGACAGGTGACGTCGTTCGGATCGCACCGGTCTTCGAGGGCATGAAGGCGCGGCGAGTGGTGTCGTAGAAGGCCGAACGGGACAAAGCCCCCACGCCGAGCAGCGCTCGACGGAGGGGCCTCGGTCGGTTGCTAGCCGCGCCCGACACGGGACGCCGGGTCCTCCGGTGTCTTCGCGTCCGGTCGACCGCTGGGCACGCGCGACAGGAAGCGCTCTCGTGCAACGAGATAGAACGGGAAGGCCATGGAGACGCCGATGTAGGACAAGAGTACGAAGACCACGCCCCACTTCCGGCCCAGGCCGATCCGTGCGGTGTCCGTGAGCACCCAGACGATGAAGACCGTCCAGGCGATCAGCATGTCGATGCTCAGGAAGGCGGCGGTGCCGCCCGGCTCGATACCGTCTCCGAAGAATTCGACCGGGTTGAGGATGTTTCCGCCGTCGCCGATCCAGTCGAACGCGAATGGCCAGGTCAGGAGTAGCGCCGCGATCCCGGCGACGACGTAGAAGGCGTGGCGGGCATTCATTGCGGTATTTCCGCGCATCTGCGTGGTCACGACGTCACCTGCTGTCTGCGACGCGAACGTGGATCTCGGCCTCGCTGTCGGCGACGACGAGTTGGCAGGACAGGCGAGAGTCGTCGTCCGCGGCGTCCAGATAGGCGATCAGATCCGTCTCCTCGTCCGTCGGTTCGGCGAAGAAGCGGGTGTACTGCTTCGGGAGGTGGACGTGGCACGTAGCACAGGCGCAACTGCCGCCGCATTCGGCGACGATGCCGGGGAGGTTGTTGCGGAGCGCTGCGTTCATGAGCGTTTCACCGGGTTCGACATCGACGTGCTCCGTCGACCCGTCCGGCAGGTGATAGGTAACTTTCGTCATGTACTGGGGGCACTTTCTCACTCGAAGGTGGTGCGCCGAGTGTCATCTTGTCTCGGCGCACCACCTGGTCAGGCGAACGTCAGGTGGACGGGGAGGTGCCGCAATCCGCCGACGAAGTTGGTCTGGATCATCTTGGGCTCGCCGGTCACCTCGACGCGGCGAAGCTTGGGCAGCAGTTCCTCGAGCATGACCTTCATTTCGAGCTTGGCGAGATGCTGGCCGATGCACATGTGCGGTCCGTAGCCGAACGCGATCTGCTTGTTCGGACGCCGGTCGATGTCGAAGGTGTCCGGGTTGTCGAACACGTCGGCATCGCGGTTACCGGACTGGAACAGCAGCATCAGTCGGTCGCCGGCCTTGATCGAACTCCCACGGAGTTCGTAATCGGTGAGTGCGACTCGGGTGAACTGTTTCACCGGAGACACGATCCTCAACGCTTCGTTCACCAGGTGGGGAACCAGATCGAGGTCTCCCTGCACCTGTTCGAGGATGTCGGGACGCGCGGCCAACTGCTGCAGGCAACCCGCAAGGGTGCTCGCCGTGGTGTCGTGGCCGGCGGTGGCGATGGCGACGAACCACCCGTAGGCGAACGTCTTGGGGAAGTACTCGCCGTCGGCATCCTTCGCGACCGCGATGAGAGTCGCCAGATCGTCGCGTGGTTCTGCTCGCCTGCTTTCGACGAGAACATCGAAGTAGGCGTAGAAGTCGGAGATCGCCGCTGCCCACTGCTGTGCGGCGGCATCGGGAGACAGACTCTCGATGTCCTCGCGTGTCGCATCCGGGTCGGCGACCCCGAACAGGTCCTGTGTCAGTGCCATCATGCGCGGCTCGTCTTCGACCGGCACACCGAACAACGACATGATGACATGCAGCGGGAAGAACACCGCGAATTCCTGTACGGCGTCGAGGTCCTGGCTACCGGACACGAGCCGATCGACGGATTCCTTCGCCGTCTCGCGGATGCGGGCCTCCCACTTCTTGAGGTTGGCCGGCCGGAACCAGTCGAACGCGACATCCTTGACGGTGGAGTGCTCCGGGGGATCGAGGTAGGGCAACGCGTCCAGGATGCGCAGACTTCCGCCGGTGAGTTTCTTCGTGAACTCGTCTCCGGCCTGGTTGGCGAGAATGGGGTTGTGCGAGCCCTTGTCCTCGCCGCCGCCTGCGCTGAAGATCTGTGGCTGCCGCTCGATCTCCATCAGATCGGCGTGCTTACTGACCAGCCAGAGAGGGTCGTACCCCTCTACGCGTGCCTGCCCGAGCGGCCGGTTCTCGCGCAACCATCGGTAGGCCTCGTACAGCTTCGCGTCGTCCGTGTGTCCCTCGGCGAGAACGATCTGCCGTGCTATCTCATCGGGAATTGTGGCGGTGTCGGCGGATTCGACCGTCGTCATGATCAACCTTCTCTCTGGTGTGGGCTGAACAGCGCCGGGACGTACCGGCGCTGTCGCGCGGTGTCCGTTCATGCTGTGACTCGAGTCTCATGTATGAACGGCACCCATGCGTCACCCAGACGAGGGGTTTCGCCCCCGATTCGGAGGCAGTTCTCAGGCCGCCGAGATTCCCCCGTTGACGCTGATCGCCTGTCCGGTCAGCCGGCGGGCGGCGGGGGACGCGAGGAAGACGGCGAGCGCAGCGAGGTCCTCGGATTCGGGTACGCCGAGGTGGGCCTGCTGTGCCGCCTTGGCGAACAGTTTGGCGCTGAACCCGTCGGAGGTGATGCGTTCGGTCGACGCGGTGCCGTTGACCAGCGACGGCGTCAGGACGTTCACGCGGATTCCGCTGCGCTTGGCTTCGATGGCCAGCGTGCGGGTGAACATGACGATCGCCGCCTTCGCGGCCCCGATCACGGATTCGCCCGGCGTAGCGGTCTTGCCCGCATCCGAGGCGAGATTGATGATCACTCCGCCCTTCCTCGCCGTCATGTGCGGGACGATCTCGCTCGCGAGATACATGCACGGGAGCGCGAGTTGGTTGAAGATGCGCGCGATGTCGTCGGTAGGAATGTTCGCGAACAGTTCCGGCCGGACGTCGGCGGCTGTCGTGGATACCAGGATGTCCACGCCGCCCAGAATCCGCTCGGCTTCGGACGCGATATGGGCGGCGCCGTCGGCGGTGGTCGCGTCGGCGGAAAGGAAGGACACCTCACACGCCGAGTTGACGGACGAGATGCGTTCGACAGCAGCCTGTCCGCGTTCCGTGCCGCGCCCGACGACCATGATGCGCGGTGCGCCGGCCTGAGCGAGGCCGACGGCGGTCGCGAGTCCGATCCCGGCCGTGCCACCGACGATCAGCCCGCTGCTGTGCTGCAGCTCTTTCGGCGGCGAGATTTCATGCGTTCCCATGGTGAGCTCCTTCAGGGTGGTGGGGGTCAGAGAGATACGGTGCCGCGGGCGAAGATGTCCTTCGCGATGATGCGTTTCTGGATCTCGGCTGTGCCGTCCGCGACGAGGTACGCGGTGACGTCGCGGTAGCGTTGTTGCAGAGGAGATTCGGTCGAGTACCCGAGGTTTCCGTGTACGCGCATGGCGAACTCGATCGCGTTCTTGGCCACGACGGGAGGCCACCACTTGCTCATCGACGCCAGAGCGGTGTGCGGCTGGGCGGTTTCCCGGAGCCACAGCGCCCGGTAGCAGATCCAGCGAGCACCTTCCAGATAGGTTGCGTGCTCCGAGAATTGGAACGCGAGTCCCTGGTGCTCGGACAGCGGCTGCCCGAACGTCTCCCGTTGCTGCGCGTACGCGGCGGCTTCCTCCAGGCTCTGTTTCGCAGCGCCGAGGCACATCAGCCCGAGCGCGGCTCGGCTGAAGTCGAAGTGGTCCATGACCGAGTGAAAGCCCTTGCCGAGTTCGCCGACGAGATGCGACTCGGGAACGAAGACGTCGGACAGGTGAATGCTTCCCCAGCCCAAGGGCAGGCAGCCCATGCCGGGCATGTGGCTGACGCTGACCCCGTCCGCGTCGAGCGGTACGACGAAGCAACTGACACCCCGGGCACGGCTGGATCCGGGCTCTCGCGCGTAGACAAGTGCCGCAGTGGCATTCATCGCCCAGGAGATGGCCGTCTTCTCGCCGTTGAGGCGCCATCCGCCCTCTACTGCCGTTGCGGTGGTGGTCAGTGCACTCGCATCGGAGCCCGAGCCCGGTTCGGTCAACGCGATGGCGATGGTCTGCTCCCCGCATATGAGGGGAGGGAGGTAGCGCTCCTGGATCTCGTCCCGGCACAGCGCCAGTTGAGAGGCGACCAACCCGATCTGGACGGGGGCCGATGCCATGTTCACGTCGCCGTAGGCGAGGGTCTCGGTGGCGATTCCGAGGAGGACGGGGTCTTCGGTGCCCGTGCCGCCGTACTGTTCGGGCAGGCCGATGCCCAGCAATCCGAGGTCGCCGATCCTCTTCAGAATGTCGAAAGGGAAGTCCGTTGACGCGGCTCGGTCGCGGTAGCCGGGAAGTAGAACGCGGTTGCTGAACGCGGCCAGCGTCTTTCGGAACTCTTCGTGTTCGTCGGTGAATGCGAATGAAACCATCGGAGTGTGCTCCTGTGCGTGACTCGGCTGGGGGATCACGGCGAGGGTGCGTTGTCGTGCAGTGAGAAGCCGGACGGCCCGTTCCTCGTCCCGTGAGAACTATTCTAGGTTTGAATAGTAGGGCGTCAAAGCTAATGAGGCAAGAGATGTGCCGGGTAGATGTCTACTTGGGAGATGCGGCGCCCGGGTCCGGCACCTCAACCGCGAGAGGGTCTCCGGCGGTTCTCAGTCCCCGGTTTCGACGTCACCGACGGCGCGACGTACCTGTTGCAGTTGTTCGATCAACGCTTCCAGGGTGTCGGTGTCGACGGGCGCAAGGCCGAAGCGCACTGCGGCGAGGCGATCGTTCGCATCCTCGACCACCTCCAGGCCGGCCGGGGTGAGGGTTGCGAGAACGGTGCGGCGATCCGTCGCGTGGGCTTTGCGTTCGACGAGGCCCGCCTTGACGAGTTGGTCGACCGCCATCGACACGGTGGTGGGGTGGACCATGAGGTACTTGCTCAACTTGCCGAGCGTGCGAGTGCGCTGCTTCGACAGTTGCAGCGACGTGAGAATGAGATAGGCGTTGCGCGACAGTCGAAGTGAACGCAGTTCCTGGTCCATGGCGCGCACGATCCACTGGTGCGTGCGGAGCAACGCCATCGTGGTTCCGAACTCCAGATCGGCCGAATCGCGCCGCTGGGACCATTCGGCTCGCATCCAGTCGACCACGTCGTGGCGCTCGTCGTCGGCCGGCGTCGGGAGCTCACTCGCCACTGGGCGTCCTCTCGTCGTCACCGAACCGCGTCGAGGTAGATCATAGAACCGCGGTCAGCCGTGCGAGAGAACGACCTTCCCGAACCCGCTTCCCTGTTCGAGATGCTTGTGTGCGGCGGCCGCTTCGGCGAGGGGGAATGCCGCGCTGATGGGTACGGGCGGGACGGATTCGGTGTCCAGTAGTGTCAGTAGCCCCGCGAAGTCCCCGGGACTGCCCATCGTGGTCCCGATCAGTTCGTACTGACCGAAGTAGAAAGGTCGGACGTCGAGGGTGGCGAGCTCGCTGCGCGACGCGCCCAGCACGACCAGGCGGCCACCCGGCCGCAGTGCGGCGATGGACTGCTCCCACGTCCCCACCGCATCCAGGACGAGGTCGAATCCCTGCCCGCCCGGGGTGAGCCGGCGAGCCTCGTCCGGCCATTCGGGGTCGGTGTAGAGCACGCCGTTCGCGGCGCCGAGTTCCTGTGCCTGCGCGATCTTGGCCGCCGTGGAGGACGTGACGGTGACGTTCGCTCCTACTGCGGAAGCCAGCATGACGGCCATGGTCGCGACGCCGCCGCCTGCACCCAGGACGAGCACGTTCTCGCCGGCGCGGAGGCGGCCGCGCGTGAACAGGGCGCGGTAGGTGGTGAGTCCGACGAGGGGCAGTGCGGCGGCCTGCTCCCAGCTGAGTCCGCGTGGTTTGGGGGCGACGCAGTCTGCGGGAACGCGTACCAACTCGGCATAGGTGCCTCGCTGGTGATCGCCGAGGATCTCCCATTGTGCGCTCGGCGCGGCGTCGCGATCTCCCCACCACAGCGACGGGAGGACGAGAACCTCCTCGCCCGTGTCGGTGCGAATACCTGCACCGTCGGCGCCGAGTACGTGCGGCAGCGGTGACGAATACTTGCCCTGCCGGACGAGGACGTCGTGCCAGTTGAGCGCGGCCGCCTTCAGACGAACGGTGACCCAGCCCGAGCTCGCCACGGGGTCGGAAATCGACTCCACCTTCAAGACATCCGGCTCCCCGAATTCTCGCAACACGACGGCGTCCACACAAAGTCCTTTCGGTCGTACCATTCGCACGGTAGCATGTTTTCGTGCCCATTCGGCGGTGGTTGCGCCTTCTGGTCGCGGCGGTGACGGGACGGAGGGTGCCGATCCCGGTCGATTCCTGGCAGCTGCTGTACAAGTCGCTCGACTCCCACCGAGAACCGGTGGCGGGCGTCGCCACGGTCCTTGTCCCGAGAACACCATGGACGGGCGAGGCCCCCGTCCCCTCGTCTCGCATCAGACCGCGGAAGGCAGTCTCGGATCTCGGTGCGCACCGTCCTACGCGCTCACTGCGGGGCTCGGAGCCGCGACGTCGAACGCCGCATCAGAGTCGTTGATGGTCGCGTATCTGCTATCCCGTGGTTGGGCGGTCGTCACCGCCGACTACGAAGGACCGGAATCCGAATTCCTCGCCGGACCACAGGCCGGCTACGCGGTTCTCGACGGCATCCGCGCTGCCCTCCAGTTCGGGCCGAGTGGACTGAGCCCGCATGTGCCGAGTGACAACACCACACTGATCTCCGGCGCGCCGGGTGCGATCGACTTCCTTGCAGCACGTTTCGCCGGCCGGGCTGCCATCGACGATTGCGTGTGACATCTGCGACTCTTAGAGCGGGTAGTGCGTCAGCACCCCCATCGGATCGTGCCGCTGCCGTAGTTCTCGGAGGCGCCGGAGGTTTCCGCCGTAGGCCGCGTCGATCTCTGCGCCGGTCTCGGGGAATCCGGGCCGGACTTCGACGCTGTAGACGCCGGTGGTGTGGGGTGCGAGTGCGTCGAGGGTGCCGCCCGCCCAGGACAGGCAGGCGGCGCCGTCGTAGGGGTCGGACCAGATCGCGTTGAGGGGGATGTTCCATTCGCCGCCGCGACCCCAGAAGGCGGTGTCCTTGTCGCCCACGTCGGCGAGTGCACCGCCGGTGTGCTGGAAGTCGATTCGACATTCCCGCGTCGGCGCCCCGCGGATCTGCGTGGCCAAGGCTTCCGCCAGGTGGGAATCGAGGGTCGGTCCGGTGAAGACGGCCTTCCCGAAGAACGACGCCCGGTGGTCACCCGGTTGGGGAAGCCGGATCGGTTCGGGTTCTTCGCCGTCGGCTCCGGGTGGCGCGAATTCGGGTAGCCCGGCGAGGTAGGTGCCCGTCGTCTCGGACCGGTACAGCACGCTGCCCGACACGGCGGCGACCGAGGTGGCGGCGGCCCGGGCGCGGTCGATGTCGGATGCGTCCCCGCTCGCGCACGCGGTGTACACGAACAGGACGGGTTCGTCGGCGGACAGTGCGCTGTAACCGAGTACCGCGCCCATCGTCGTGTCACGCGGAAGCGTCGGTGCGACACGGAAATAGGTGGCGAGCGCTTCGAGTCCGAGCACCATCCGATCGACCCACACCGGACCCTGCGGATGGGTGCGCAGCACCGCCGACGTGACGACTCCGAAGCACGGTGCGCAACCCCGGACCGCCCACCACAGGTCGGCCTCGTCGCCGGTACTGGCATCGGACAGGTGGACGACTTCGCCGGAGGGCAGCACGAGTTCGACCTCGAGCAGTTGATCGACGGTCAGACCGAGACTGCGGGTGAGGTAGCCGACGCCGCCGCGGGTGACGAGTCCGAAACCCGCATGTCCGACGATTCCCACCGGCACCACCCGGCCGGTGTGGGCGAGGGCGTTCAGCATGGTTCCCACGGTGGCGCCGCCGGCGACGACCACTCGATCGTCCTCGGGCCGCGCCGTGTTCATCTGCGCCGACAGGTCGAGCATGACGGCGTCGTCGGCGACGCAGTTGGAACTCAGCCCGCCGCCGCGGACGGTGACGGTGCCGCCCGTCCGGTGCACGACCCGCATGACGGAGGAGACTTCCTCCACGGACTCCGGTTCGACGACGCAGGACGGGCGGCGTCGCGCGGCGTCGGGAAAGAACACTCTGCCCAGTGCGGTGTGGTAGTCGTCGGTGTCCGGCAGATGAACCCGGTGCGGGAGCACCGCCTTCAGCTGCGCGACACATTCCGCGGATGGTGAACTCACGAGCGCCTCCTATCCGGTTGCGTTACCTGCCTGCCACTCGGCCCACGGGACCTCCCAGTCCCCGTACGTGTCCCACACGGGCAGGATCGGTCCGCCCGAGTTGGTGATCTCGACGACGTCGCCGATACCGAAGTGGTCGAACATCCACTGGGCGTTGGCCGGAGCCAGGTTCACGCAGCCGTGGGAGACGTTGCTGTTGCCCTGATCGCCGACCGACCACGGCGCCGAGTGGACGAACTCACCGTCGTTCGAGATGCGGAGGTTCAGGTCGACCTTCTCGCGGTAGTAGTCGGGGTCACCGGCGCAGACCCCGTACGTGCAGGAGTCCATGATGATGCTCTGCTGCTTGTCGGAGACCACGTGCGGGCCCTCGTGCGACGGGTGGTCGGGGGAGCCGAGACTCATCGGCATCGAGGTCTCCTGGACACCGTTGTGGAACACGGTGAGCACCTCGCTGGCCCCGTCCGCCTTGGCGACCCACGAGTCGTGCACCGTGTAGTCGGCGGCATTGTTCTCGGCGCCGAAGACGCCGTCGCCCAGGTCGACGCCGAACACGTCCGCCTCGATGTGGATCTTGGTTCCCGGCGCCCAATAGTTCGCGGCGCGGTAGTGCGCGTTCTGGTCGTCGGTCCAGTACCAGGCCCCGGGCTGCGGCGGTGTCGTCGTCACGTGCAGTCGCTCCTGCACCGCGGCCTTGTTGGCGACCGGAGCGGTGAACTGGAAGACCATGGGCTGGCCGACGCCGATGCCCGTGTCGGCGACGACCTCGGGTGCCGGGACGACATTCGCATACGCGGTGGAGCTGGGAGTCATCGTCGTCACCGTGAACGTCTGCTCGACGGGGGCGCCGTCGGGGTTCGCTGCGTCGGCGACGACCGTGTACGTGGACCCGTATCCGAGGGGCGCGCTGCTCGTCCAACTCGTGCCGTCGGGAGCGAGGGCACCGGCGACCGGTGCGCCGGCGTCCGCGGGATTCGTGACCGTCACGGTGGTCAGCCGCCCGCCGGTGGCGGTGACCACGATCGGGGTGGTCGGGTTGATCGGTGCGCCGTCGGCCGCGGTAACGGCAATCGTGGCGGGCGCGGCCTGGGTGGTGGTCGGGGGTGCCGAGGTGCCGGCGTCTCCGATGGTGCATGCCGTGGCCAGGAACGTCAGGGCCACCACGGCAACGATGCCGGCTGTCCGTGTGCGGAGAGTCACGACCACCTTCTTTCGGATCTCGATCAGCGTTCGCCGTTCCTCATACTGCCAGCGATCGGCTCGGAGTTTCCTGTGAGACGCCCGCGGGTGCCGCCCGACCTGCGGAAATTCGACCAACCAGCGTTCATTAGGCAGTCTTGCTGGCTAAGTTCAACGCTGGGAGCGCGGGTTTGTGCCGGAATTTAAGCATTGATTGTCGAAAATAAAACAGCTAGACTGGCTAATGAATCCGACCGGCGAACGAGAGGCGAATACATGGACGAGAAGGCTGATCGACTCCGCGAGGACGTCGTCATGTTCACCCGCCGCATCCGGACCCAGCGCTCCGGGCATCTGCTCACGCCCTCGCAGTTGCAGGCCCTCGCGCATCTCGACCGGGAAGGTCCGATGAGCGCCCGCGCCCTCGCCGATCTCGAGCAGGTGGCGCCGCAGTCCATCGCGCGGACCGTCTCGATCCTCGAGGACTCCGGGATGGTATCCCGCACGGTGGACCCCCAGGACGCGCGGGCGAGCATCGTCGCGATCACCGCGCAGGGATTGCAGACCCTCACCGCCGACCGGTCGCGGCGGAGCGAATGGCTCTCGGCGGCGCTCGCCACCGAATGCACCGAGGCTGAACGCGACCTCCTCTACATCGCCGGACGGCTGCTCCGCCGACTCGCAGCAACCCCCGAGTCGGCGCCGCAGCGGGAGTCACTGATGAACTCGTGAGCGCGACCGTCACCGAAACCGTTGTCGCGCAGAAGTCGCCGTCCGTACCGTTCCGGGTCAGCGGATCCGTCGCCACCGGGAGCATCCTCCAACCCCTGAACTCGTCGATGATCGCGGTGGCGATCGTCGGCATCGCCGCCCAGTTCGGCTCGTCGTCCGGCATCACCTGGGTGATCTCCGCGCTCTACATCGCCACCGCCGTCACCGCGCCGATGGCGGGGAAACTCGGCGCCCTCCTCGGCGCCCGGAAGGTGTACCTCGGGGGACTCGCACTGGTGGCGCTGGGCTCCGTGGCCGGTCTACTTGCACCCACGGTCGGCTGGCTGATCTTCTCCCGCATCCTCGTCGGAATCGGCACCGCCACCCAGTATCCCAACGCGATGACGATGATCCGCGGATACGCGGAACGGCACGGTGCGCAACCGCGCACCGCGATCACGACCCTCGCGATCTGCAGCCAGGCCGTCGTGGCGCTCGGCCCGACGCTCGGCGGACTACTGGTGGGTGCGTTCGGCTGGCAGTCGATCATGTGGATCAACCTCCCGATCGTTCTGTTCAGCGCGATCGCGGTCACGAAATTCGCGAACGTCGGCTTCGTCGGCGGCATGTCGGTCAGCCGGCGCCAGCTGGTGCACGCACTCGACGTCGTGGGGGTCCTGCTGTTCCTCGCGCTCATCTCGTCCACGATGCTGTTCCTGCTGTCGGTCACCACCGACCCGGTGTGGTGGCTGATCCCTGTGTGGGCGCTGGTGCTGGCCCTGTTCGTCCAGTGGGAACGTCGGGCGGACGAACCGTTCATCGACGTTCGGGCCCTGGCCCGGAACCGGGCGCTCAGCGCGACCCTCGCGCGGACCCTCCTCACCTACACGGCCTTCTACTGCGTCTTCTTCGGAATCCCGCAGTGGCTGCAGTACTCCCGGGGGATGGGCGCCACCGAGGCGGGTCTGACGATGCTGCCCGTCGCCGTCGTCGGTATCGGCTCCACACTGCTCGCGTCCCGGACGTACCGCAGGCACGGGGTGCGCCGAACGCTCACCGTCGGAACGTGCGCGCTGCTGGTCGGCGGGGTGCTCCTCGCCTCGGTGGAGAGCAGCACCGCCCCGATCGTCGTGCTGCTCATGGTGGCCGCAGTGCTGGGAATCCCCAACGGTTTCAACAACATCGGTAACCAGAATCTGATCAGCTCGGTCACGTCCGTCGAGGAAGTGGGCACGGCGATCGGGATGTACCGCACCGTGCAGTACATCGGGGCGAACCTGTCGGCCGTCGTGCTGCAGGCCACCGCCGGTCACGTCATCGGCGACGACGGACTACACCGCACGGGATGGTTCATCGCGATCACGGGTGTCCTCCTCCTCGCCGGGGTCCTGATGTCGCGGAACATGGGCGACCGCCGGTCCGCTGCGTAGGGAGCACGTCAGGAGGAAACCGTTCCTCCGACCGCCCGCCAGATCAGCGCCGCGGTCCGGGTAGGCCAGTCCGCGGGAGGTGGATCGCCGGCCAGGGCGCGGCCGTACCAACTGCCCGTGGTCATCGTGACAGCGACCTCGAGATCGGCGTCGGCGTCGATCATCTTCAGCTCCGCGGCGCGATCCAGGATGGCGCGGATACGACGGCGGCGCGGTGCCACCACCCGGGCACGGTACTGCGCGCGGACGTCGCCGTCCGTCGTGTCCTGCAGCATCGTCCCGACCAGCGACAGCCGGCCGGTGCGCGACACCCCGCGCTGGAAGTCGGCCAGTTCGCGAACCAGATCACCGAACGGGTCCGCCGACGACCGGCCGGTCTCCTCGTCGGCCAACTGCGCCACGACGGCGGCGGCCAACTCTGCCTTCGTCGCCCACCGGCGGTACAGCGCCTGGCGGGTGGTGCCGGCCTCGGCCGCGATCGCGGCGAGCGACATCGCGTCGTAGCCGGCCCGGGACAGTTGTCGGCCCGCAACTCTCAGCACCCGGGTGTCGATGTCGGTGTCGCGACTGCGCCCGGCCACACTCATGCTCGAACCTCTTTTCAATCCAATACTGATGTGTATTGTAATGGAGAGACGACGGAAATCGGGAGCTCGCATGAGTGATCAGGACACCCCGTCCCTATACGAGTGGGCGGGCGGTGAGCAGTCGTTCCGGCGGCTGATCGACGCCTTCTACGACCGGGTGGAGCGCGACGAACTGCTGTCGCCGATGTTCGCCGGCGGCGTCCACGAGGAGCATCGCCGCAACGTCACCCTGTGGTGGTGCGAGGTGTTCGGCGGCCCGCCGCGATACACCGAAACCCTCGGCGGCTACGAACGGATGTTGCGGCACCACATCGGTCTCGGCATCACGCCGGAACAGCGGCACCGCTTCGCCGCGACCATGAGTCTCGCCGCTGACGACGCGGCCCTGCCGTCCGACCCCGAATTCCGCTCGGCCTTCATGGCATACGTCGAGTGGGGGACCCGGCTCGCCCTGCAGAATTCGAGTCCGGGAGCCGAGGTGGTCGAGCACGCACCCGTCCCGCACTGGGGTTGGGGCGTCGCCCCGCCCTACCGCGGTTGACCGGGCAGGGCGTCGGGCCGACGTCCTACAGGTTCCCGCCGGTGATCGGACACCCCGACGTCGTGGGCGCCGGGAGAAAGTTGGGGCGAATGTCCATGTCGGGCGCGTCGTAGAGCCGGTGGAACGTCGGGGTGAGCGCCGCCGACATCGGTGGGTTGATCCACGACCAGTCGGTGGGGCACTTCCGGCCCAGCGATTCCTCGCGTTCGACATGGCTGATGAACTGCTTGGCGACGGTGTGGTGATCGACCATGTGCACCCCGGACTGCCGGTAACTGTGGATCACGGCGCGGTTCAGTTCGACCAGTGCCCGGTCGCGCCACAGCGTTCGCTCCGAGGACGTGTCCAGGCACAGCTTCTCGGCGATGGCCGGCAGCATGTCGTAGCGATCCTGGTCGCTGAGGTTGCGGGCCCCGACCTCGGTGCTCACGTACCAGCCACTGAACGGGGCGAGTGGGTAGGTCAGCCCGCCGACCGAGAAGTGCATGTTCGACACGGCAGGCACGGCATGCCATTTGAGACCGAGATCGGCGAACCAGGCGTAGTCGGGGTGCTCGATCTCGACCTCGAGCACCAGCTCGGATGGAATCTCGTACCAGCGCAGCGTCTCGTCGGGGGTGCTCACCAGCAGCGGCAGCACGTCGAACGGCGTGCCTGCGCCCCGCCACCCCATCTTCGTCACCGCCTCGGTGATACCGACCTGGGCGGGGTCCCCGGTCACCGTCCCGTCCGCGTGGCGGTAGCCGGCGTAGCGGATCAGTTGCGGGCTGACGATCTTGTACTCGCGTCCGTCCGCCAGCGGTAGGGGACCGACCGTGATGACCGAGCGCAGCGCGCCCCCGTTCGTCGCGACCCGCAGGTGCTCCCAGCACGCCTCCGCAATCTCGTCCGCGGTGGTGGCGTGGCGGGCATCGATCAGCTTCAGCGTGCGCCAGTGCTTGCGACCGACGCAGCGGGCGTGATTGCGCCACGCCAGCTGCGAACCGACTTCCAGTTCCTCCACGGTGTGCTCGTAGCGGCCCGTCTCGGCCAGCGACTCCAGCGCGTCCGCGAGGCGGGCGGTGGGCAGGTGGGCCAGCTCGGGCTCGCTGAAGAACTCTGCGCACTCCCGCATCTGCGCTGCGGACCGCGACGTGACGTCCAGCGAGAACGACATAGTCCCTGTGCTGCTCACCATTGACCTCCTGGCGATCGTGGATCCTGCGGCGGTCAGTATGTCAGCGAAGCGGGCACACCGGTCCACCGAGTGCGGACGGGGTGAGGAAATACCGCCGGCAGGGCGGCGGTTCCCCCGGAGGTGAAGCTCTCGATTCTGGACCGGTCCCGCACGCGCCGCGGTGCGCCCGACTCTGCCGCGCTCACCGGAACGATCGAGCGGGCGGTGCACGCCGAACACCTCGGATTCGAGCGGTTCTGGGTGGCCGAGCACCACGCCGTGCCGGGCATCGCGAGCGGGTCGCCGCCCGTGCTGCTCGCGGCCCTCGGCGCCCGCACCAGCCGGATCCGGTTGGGTTCGGGTGGTGTAATGCTGCCGAACCACCAGCCGTTGGTGGTGGCCGAACAGTTCCTGGTGCTCGAGGCCATGTACCCGGGCCGCATCGACCTGGGGGTCGGGCGGTCCCTGGGATTCACCAAGCCGGTGCGGGAGGCACTGCGACGCGACCGCCACGCCCCCGACACGTTCGCGGACGACCTCGACGAGGTGCGGAACTACCTCGAGGGCAAGGGCACCGTGACGGCCCGGCCCCAGGTGGCGAGCCCCCCGTCGATGTTCGTTCTCGCCACGCGCCGCGGACTCGACTTCGCCGCGAAGGCCGGTCTGCCGGTGGTGGTGGGCGGGCCGATCCTCCACGGGTCGGGCGCGAGCGTTCCGGAACTCGACCGGTACCGCGACAGTTTCGTCCCGTCCGCCGCTAACCGGAACCCGTACGTGATGATCTCGCTCGAGGTCATGATCGCCGAGAACGACGACCGGGCCCGCGAACTGCTGCTCCCGGAGGCGTGGGCGCTGGCGCAATCGAGCCGGACCGGCGAGTTCCCGCCGCTCGAATCGGTCGCGGACATACGCACGCAGCCCTGGACCCCGCGGCTGCGCGAACAGGTCGACGCCACGATCGCGTCGTCGATCCACGGCGACGCCGAACAGGTGACGGTCGCGCTCGACGCGCTGAGGGCGCGCACCGGCGCCGACGAACTCCTGGCCTCGACGTCCACGTTCGACCGGGACGCGCTGTTCGAATCCGATCGGCTGTTGTCACTCCTGGACGTGTGACCGCGCACGGCGCACAACAGTTGCCGCAAGTCTTGCGCAAGGCTTGACAATCTTGCGCAAGCGGGTGAATAGTGTGTGTCGGCAGTCACAACGAACAGCGAGGCGGTAGCACCGTGGCACCCACCTTGACCGAGGTCGCTCAACGCGCAGGGGTATCCCTGTCCACCGCATCGCGGGCGTTCAGTGCCCCGGACCGGATCGGACCGGACACTCTCGCGCGGATCATCGCGGTCGCCGACGAGATCGGCTACCGGGCGGCGTCGCCGACACGCAACGACGCCGTGAGGCCGACGGCGACCACTGTCGCGGTCGTGGTGCCCGACATCGGGCACACGGTGTTCGCGAGTTTCGTGAAGGCGGCGCAGGCTCAGGGGTGGCACCGGCGGCAGACCGTGCTCCTCACCGACACGGACGGCAGCGCGGATCGTGAGCGCGAGGTCCTCGGCGAATTGCAGGGTCGTGTCGACGCACTCGTCGTCTGCGCGCCGCGACTGCCCGCCTCCGACATCGTGCAGCTTGCCGGCGACACCCCACTGGTGCTCGTCAACCGGTCCTCGCCCGAATGCGATTGCATCGTGGCGGATTCCGAGGACGGGCTTCGTCAGACCATCGACTACCTCGTCGCCCTCGGGCACGAGCACCTCGCCTACGTCCAGGGCTCGCCGCAGTCCTGGTCGAATCAGCGCCGCGTCGCCGCGGTCGAGGAATTCTGCAAGTCCCGCGATGTGCAGCTGAGCCTGCTCGGCTGGCAGCAGGAGACCCTCGCTGGTGGTCATGCCGCGGCCGCGAGCGTGATCGCGACCGGTGCGAGCGCCGTGATCACCCACAACGATCCGATGGCGATCGGTGTGATGAACGGCGTCCGCGCAATGGGCTTCTCGGTCCCGGACGACCTGAGCGTCGTCGGCATCGACGACTCACCGCTGGCCGAGCTCGCCAACCCCGCGCTCACGAGTGTCAACGTGCCCATGGCGAGAGCCGGCGTGCTGAGTCTCGACCTGGTGTACCAGCGCGCCGGCGAACCGGATTCCGACGTCCGTGAAGTTCACCTCCCCACACAACTTGTCGTCCGTGCGTCGGCCGGACCGTCGCACGATCGGGTGTTTCGCCCCGGAAAAGAGAGCCGTTAGATGAAAATCGTTGTCGCCGACAGTAATCTGATCCCACACCGGGCGCGGTTCGATGCCGCGGTTCCCACAGGATCGCAACTGTCCTGGCACGCCAGTTTCGACGAGGCCGCCCTGATCGAGGATCTGCGTGACGCCGACGTGTACGTCGGGGGAAAGTTCACGCCGTCGATGGCGTCGTCCGCGACCACGCTGCGGCTCGTCCACGTCGCCGGCGCCGGCACGGACAACATCTCGTTCGGCGCCCTGGCCCCCGACGTGCTGGTGGCGAATACCTTCCACCACGAGAAGTCGATCGCGGAATACGTCGTGGCGGCCGCAGTGATGCTTCGGCGCGGCTTCGTCGCCCAGGACGCGGCCCTGCGGCGCGGGGTGTGGGCGACGTCGGTCTACGACGACCGCCTCACGCAGTCGAATTCACTGCAGGGTGCGCGGGTGGGTTTCGTGGGTTTCGGCCACATCGGCAACGCCACGTGGAATCTGTTCCGGGCATTCGGCGCGACAGGAGCGGCCGTGACCGGCCGTGGCAACGTCGATGCGACGGGTGAGGGGTTGGACTGGGCAGCCGATGTGTCCCAACTCGAGCGCCTGCTCGCCGAGTCCGACGTCGTCGTGGTGTCCGCACCGCTCGACGACCGGACACGGGGCATGATCGGCGCCGAGGAATTGCGCGCGCTCGGCAGCGACGGTGTGCTGGTGAACGTGGGCCGCGGACCACTCGTCCAGGAGCAGGCACTGTTCGACGCGCTGTCCTCGTCGACCATCGCGGCTGCGGCCATCGACGTCTGGTACGACTATCCCGGAGCCGACGGTCGAGGTGCGCCCAGTGCCCTCCCGTTCTCCGAACTCCCCAACACCATGATGACACCGCATTCTTCCGGGGTGTCGCGGCAGACGTTTCTCGGCCGCGTCGACGACATCACCGGCAACATCACCCGACTCGCACGCGGGGAGCAGTTGCGCAACGTCGTTGCTCCCGCGGTCGGAGCCAAAGGATCACGGGCATGACCGACAAGATCATCTCCGCGGACGTGCTGGTCTGCAGCCCCACCCGCAATTTCGTCACCCTGAAGATCACCACCGCCGACGGCGTCGTCGGTTACGGTGATGCGACACTGAACGGCCGCGAACTGTCCGTCGCGTCGTATCTGCGAGACCATGTCGCTCCCTTACTGATCGGACGAGATGCGACGCGGATCGAGGACACCTGGCAGTACCTCTACCGTGGGGTGTACTGGCGCCGAGGGCCGGTCACGATGGCCGCGATCGGCGCGGTCGACGTGGCGCTGTGGGACATCAAGGGCAAGACGCTCGGCCAGCCCGTCTACCAGTTGCTCGGCGGTGCCGTGCGTGACCGCGTCCTGTCCTACACCCACGCCACCGGGTGGGACGTGCCCGCGCTGCTCGACTCCGTCGATGCCAAGCGGGAGAGGGGCTTTCAGGCGATTCGTGTGCAGTCCGGGGTGCCCGGACTCGATTCGGTCTACGGCGTGCACAAGGGGGCGGCGGGATACGAGCCCGCGAGCCGCGGGGCACTCCCGGTCGAAGAAGTGTGGGACACGGACGCCTACCTCAATCATGTGCCCGGGGTTCTCGCGGCGGTCCGGGACCATGTCGGCCCCGACCTCAAGTTGCTGCACGACGCCCACCATCGACTCACCCCGCAGCAGGCCGCGCGGCTCGGCAAATCGCTCGAGCCGGTGAATCTGTTCTGGCTCGAGGACGTCACGACGGCCGAGAACCAGGACGCGTTGCGTCTGGTGCGCAACCACACCACGACGCCGCTGGCGATCGGCGAGGTCTTCAACACGATCTGGGATTGCCAGCACCTGATCACCGAGCAACTGATCGACTTCATTCGCGTGGCGATCGTCCACGCCGGCGGAATCAGCCACGTCCGCAAGATATTTGCGCTCGCCGAGGTGTATCAGGTGCGCGGCGGACCGCACGGCCCGTCGGACGTCTCGCCGATCTCCCTGGGCGCGAGCCTGCATCTCGGACTGGCGACGCCGAACTTCGGAATTCAGGAATACATGGGCTACGACCCGCTCGTCAGTGAGGTCTTCCCGCACGCGTGGTCGTTCGCGGACGGCCATCTCACCCCGGGTGACGCACCGGGTGTCGGAGTGACGATGAACGAGGAACTCGCGGCGAAGTATCCCTACGAACAGGCCTACCTCCCAGTGGCCCGGCGCCGCGACGGTTCCATGACGGATTGGTGACGAGCATGACCGAACACCCACTCTCACGCCGAAACGTTTCTGCTGCGGCACTGATCCACCGGCGGGTGCCGGAAGGTACCGGGATCGTGCACCTGGGGCTCGGCAACTTCCACCGTGCCCACCAGGCCGTCTACACCGCGCTGGCACTCGAACGCGAACCCGGTCCGTGGGGGATCCTCGGTGTGGCGAGCCGGTCGAGCGCCGTCGCCGATGCGATGACGGCGCAGGATCTGCTCTACAGCGTCGTCGAGATCTCGCCCGGTGGATCGCGTGTCAGTGTTCCCGGCTCCCATACCGGGACCCTGGTGGCCGAACAGGATCCGGAGTCCGTCGTCCACGCGATCGCGGATCCGGCAACGAAGATCGTGACGATCACCGTGACCGAACACGGGTATACCGTGTCTCCCGAGACCGGATCCCTCGACCTCGACTCCGACGCCGTCCGGCGTGATCTCGCCGAGGCCTCGACGCCGCGCACGACGATCGGACAGATCGCCCGCGCACTGGCCCTGCGGGCGAGCACACACGGCACCCCGATCACCATCCTCAGCTGCGACAACCTGCTGGCAAACGGGCGGCAGACCGAACGGCTCGTGCGCGAGTTCGTCGGCACCTTCGGGGCACCCCTCCGTGAGGAGGTACTGACCTGGATGGATGCGTCCGCGACGTTCCCCAATTCGATGGTGGACCGCATCGTGCCCTCCAGTTCGGACCGATACAACGAGACGGCCCTGACGCACCTCGGCGTGCGGGACACGATCGCCGTCCCCGCCGAACCGTTCACGATGTGGGTGATGGAGGACAAGTTCGCCGCCGGCCGTCCCGCCTGGGAGCACGGCGGCGCGCTGTTCACCGACGACGTCGAGCCGTACGAGCTGATGAAGGTCCGGCTGCTCAACGGGACGCATTCGCTCATCGCGTACCTCGGCGCACTCGACGGGTGTGCCACCATCCCCGAGTCCGTGGCACGACCGTTCGTCGAGGACGCGGCGCGCCGCATCCTGTGCGACGAATACCTGCCGACAGTCGCCGTTCCCGAAGCGGTCGACACGGACGACTACATCCGGCAACTCTTTTCACGTTGGTCCAATACCGCTCTGGGACACCGCACCTCGCAGGTCGGCTCCGACGGATCGGTCAAATTGGCGCAGCGTATCCCGATCCCTGCGCTCGAACACCTCGGCCGCGGTGACGTCCCGCAGTTCCTTGCTCTGACCGTGGCGGCGTATCTCGCCTGCATCGCCCCGCTGCCTGGGTTCGACCCCGGCCCACACGCACGATCCATGACCGACCCCGCTCGACCGCGCCTGGCAGGAATGGCCGACAACGCCGCTTCCACTACAGAATTCGTTCGCTCCGTCTTCGTCGACGGAGGCCTGTTTCCCAGCGTTCTCGCTGCGCACACCGAGTTCGTCTCGCGGATTGCCGACTTCGTCGACATCATCGTCCGCCACGGGCCGGCTGTCGCCGCCGGTGAAGCATCCGCCCCGGTCCCGGACCTCGGCGCGATCACGCTGCAGTCCAGGGCGACCATCTGACTCTCTCACCCCTGCCCGGAATTTCCGGGAACCACCAATGGAGGAATCCATGGACACTACACTCGACCCCACGGTGAACCCGAAAACACCCGGCCGCGCAGGCGGTACACCCCAGGCAGACCCGGCCGCAGTCCGCCGGGCGGCGTGGGCGGGACTCATCGGCACCACACTCGAGCAGTACGACTTCGTCATCTACGGCACCGCCTCGGCGCTGATCTTCAACACACTGTTCTTTCCGAACATCTCGCCCGCGGCGGGCATCCTCGCGAGCTTCAGCGCCTACGCCGTCGGGTTCCTCGCCCGACCGCTCGGCGGCCTGTTCTTCTCGCGCTACGGCGAGCGTCTCGGCCGCAAATGGGTGCTCGTCGCGACCCTGATGCTGATGGGCGGCGCGACACTGGGTATCGGTCTTTTGCCCACCTACAGTCAGGTCGGGCTGCTCGCACCCGCTCTCCTCGTCGCGTGCCGATTCTTCCAGGGATTCGGCGCGGGCGCCGAACAGTCCGGTGGTGCAACCCTTCTGACGGAGACAGCGCAGATCGGCAGGAGAGGCCGGCTCGCCGCGCTGGTGATGACCGGGGCCGCGCTGGGCACGGCGCTCGGCGCAGTCGCGTGGATCGCCGCGCAGCTCCTGCCGGAGGAGCAGCTCATGTCCTGGGGTTGGCGGCTCGTCTTCATCAGCAGTCTGCTCGTGACTGTCGCCGCCTTCGTCATCCGTCGCAAGCTCAACGAGAGCCCGGTGTTCCAGGAACTCAAGGAGCAGCACCACGTTCCGAAGACGCCCGTGAAGGAGATCTTCGCGAACGGCAAGAAGCCGCTGTTCATCGTCATGTTCATGACGATCGGCATCAGCGCGCAGTCGTACACGTACCAGGTGTTCATGGCGTCGTACCTCAAGAACGACGTGCACGTCGACCCCACGTTCATTCCCAAGGTGCTGCTGGTCGGGGCCATCTGCGGCGGCATTGCGGCCTACGGGTTCGGTCGGCTGTCCGATCGGGTGGGCCGCAAGCCGGTGTACCTCTCGATCGTGATCGCTCTGATCATCCTGCCGGTGCCGACCTTCCTGGCTCTGAACACCGGCTCGCACCTGTTGATCACGATGGCGATGATCGTCGGCTTCATCCTGGCCTGCCAGGGCGCGGTCGGCGTCACCATGAGCTACTTCCCGGAGATCTTCGGCTCCCGCTACCGCTACGCCGGCGTCACTCTCGGACGTGAATTCGCGTCGATCTTCGGCGGCGGTGTCGCACCCCTCATCTGTGCGGCCCTCGTCACGGCCTTCTCCGGCTCCTGGATCCCCGTCGCGGTCTACATGATCGTGATGGCCGTGACCGTTCTGATCGCCTCGACGATGGCACCGGAAACCCGCGACCGCGACCTCACGCTGGCCGCCAACGCCACCGATCGCGAGGTGACGGCGGCATGACCTCCTCCGTCATCGCGGTGCTGCGCGCCGCGCACGCCGACCTCTACGCCCCGGTGGTGACCGTCCTCGCCGAGAACGGGGTGCGGGCCGTCGAGCTGACGATGAGCACACCGGGCACCCTCGACTCCCTGCGCAGCATCCGGCGCGACGCACCGGACGGCGTCGAGATCGGGGTCGGGACGGTCACCACCGCCGACCAGGCCCGGGCCGCCCTCGACGTGGGTGCCGACTTCCTCGTGACACCGACCACCAACCTCGACGTCATCGCCACGGCCGTGCGGGCTGGTGTCCCGATCTACCCGGGCGGATTCACCCCGACCGAGCTGTGGAACGGATGGAACGCGGGTGCGACCGCCGTGAAGTTGTTCCCTGCATCGGTCGTCGGCCCGGAGTACATCGCGCACCTGCGCGGGCCATTCCCCGACATCCAGGTCGTCCCGTCGGGTGGGGTGAGCATCGAGGACGTCCCCGCGTGGATGGCCGCCGGTGCGGCGTCGGTCAGCCTCGGCGGCCCCCTGATCGGGGACGCACTCCTCGGTGGGGACCTCGGTCAGCTGGCCGAACGATGCCGGCGCCTCGCGGGCGTCGTCGCAGAACCGGCGGTCGCGTGATGACGGTACTGACGTTCGGCGAAACCATGGCACTCACCCGAGCGGCGGACACCGGTGCACTCGCCCACACCTCGACGCTGCACCTGGGAATCGGCGGGGCCGAAACGAACTTCGCGATCGCGCTACGACGGCTCGGCGTGGACGTCGCCTGGGTCGGGCGCGTCGGCCAGGACAGCCTGGGTGATCTGGTCGAGCGTGAACTCCGGGCCGAGGGAATCACCGCAGACGTCATCCGCGATCCGGACGCCCCGACCGGACTGATGGTGAAGGAGCGGCGAACCGCCACCGCCACCCGCGTCTGGTACTACCGGACCGGCAGCGCAGGGTCGCGGCTCACGATGTCGGACATCGCGGACGACCGTCTCGAGTCGGCGTCGCTGCTGCATGTCACCGGCATCACCCCGGCCCTGTCCGACAGCGCCAGGAAGACCACTCTGTACTGCGTCGAACGGGCACGCGCACTGGGTATTCCGGTGTCGTTCGATCTCAACTACCGCCGTGCGCTGTGGTCGCCGGAAGAAGCGGGTCCCGTCTTCCGCGAGCTGATCGCGTTGTCGGACATCGTCTTCGCCGGTGAGGACGAGGCCGCGATCGCGGTGGGCGACGGCGACCCCGCAGAACTCGTCGAGCGTGTCCGCGACCTGGGTCCCCGCGAAAGCATCCTGAAACTGGGAGACCAGGGGTGCCTCGCGATGGTCGACGGCGAGACGTTCTCCCTGCCGGCGGTGCCGGTGACCGTCGTCGACTCCGTCGGGGCCGGAGACGGTTTCGTCGCCGGTTACATCGCGGACCGCCTCGCGGGAGAGTCACCCGGCGACCGTCTGAGGACCGCTGTGACCGTGGGGGCCTTCGCGTGCACCGTGTCCGGCGACTGGGAGGGCATGCCGCGCAGGGACGAACTCGGACTCCTCACCACCGCGGAACCCGTCACCAGATGACAAGCTCCCATCTCCGACAGAACTGGACTTCACCGATGAACACCACCGAGACCACCGGCACGGAAACGATCGAGATTCCGACGCATGCGCAGGCGGTCGTCGCCCACGGCGCGAACGACCTGCGCGTCGAGGACGTGCCGATCGCCGCACCGAAGCCGGACGAGGCGGTGATCCGCATCGCCTACGGCGGAATCTGCGGATCCGACCTCCACTACTGGCAGCACGGCGCCGCAGGCGAGTCGATCCTCCGCGCACCGATGCGGCTCGGGCACGAGGCGTCGGGCACGGTGCTGATCGGCGCGGCGGACGGCAGCGGTCCCCGGCCCGGCGCACCCGTCACCATCCATCCCGCGACACCCGGCGGCGACAGTACGACGTATCCGGCCGACCGCCCCAACATTTCCCCCGGATGCACGTACCTGGGCAGTGCGGCGCACTTTCCGCACGCGGACGGGTTGTTCGTCAGCCACGTCGCCGTCCCGACCCGCATGCTGCGGGTCCTCCCGTCCGGGCTCGATCTGCGGCTCGCCTCCTTGGCCGAGCCGGCGAGCGTGGCGTGGCACGCGGTCGCGCGGGCCGGGGACGTGGCGGGCCGGTCGGTCCTGGTCATCGGTGCCGGTCCGATCGGCGCGCTCGTCGTGGCGGTACTGAAGCGAGCGGGCGCCGGGAAGATCACGGCGGTGGACATGCACGAGTACCCGCTGAAGATCGCGCGCGACGTAGGCGCGGACGTGACCCTCACGGCCACCGACGCCGGCGCGGTCGCGGCGGTCGGAGCAGACGTCACCATCGAATGCTCCGGCAACCACCGCGGTCTGTCGTCGGCGATCCACGGGACCGCGCGCGGCGGCCGGGTCGTGATGGTCGGACTGCTTCCCTCCGGTGATCAGCCGGTACCCGTCTCGATCGCGATCACCCGGGAACTGGACCTGATCGGTTCGTTCCGGTTCAACGACGAGATCGACGAGGTCGTGGCCGCTCTCGCCGACGGCTCGCTGGCGGTCGATCCGATCATCACGGCCGAGTACGACGTAGCCGACGCGCTCACCGCGTTCGCGTCGGCCAAGGACGCGTCGTCGTCGAGCAAGGTTCTCCTCAGGTTCTGATCCCGGGATCCTCGCCCCGGCATCGTCGACGCGGCGCAGTTGTCGCATGATGGTCTCGACGCACCCCCGAGGTCAGGAGAGCAAGCTGATGAAGGAATTCACCGCCTGGATCGCTCGCGAGAACGAGGGCGCCATCGGCCTCTCCGCGGAGACGGTCGACGAATCGTTCCTGCCACAGGGCGAGGTCACGATCCAGGTCGAATACTCCAGCGTGAACTTCAAGGATGCGCTGGCGCTGACGCCGAAGGGCGGAGTGGTCCGCGAATATCCCATCGTGCCCGGCATCGACGTCGCAGGCATCGTCGCCGAGTCGCAGTCGCCGGAGTTCGCGGTCGGTGACAAGGTCGTCGCCCACGGTTACGACATCGGAACCGCCCGGCACGGCGGGTACGCGCAGTTCGCCCGCGTCCCGGCCGACTGGGTGGTGAAACTCGACGGCATGTCCACCCGCACCGCCGCCGCGATCGGGACCGCCGGTTTCACGGCCGCGATGAGCGTGGAGGCACTGCAGTCCCGCGGCGTCGAGCCGGGCCACGGTCCGGTGCTGGTCACCGGGGCGAGCGGCGGCGTCGGCACCGTCGCCGTCGACCTGCTGTCGGCGGCCGGCTTCGAGGTGGTCGCGTCGAGCGGAAAGCCGGAGAAGGCGGAACTGCTCACCCAGCTGGGCGCGAGCAAGGTGATCGGACGCCTCCCCGAACCCGACACGAAACCGCGTCCCCTCGGCAAGGCCCAGTGGGCTGCCGCGGTCGACTGTGTCGGCGGCGCCACCCTCGCCCACGTGCTCAGCACCATCGAATACGGCGGCGCCGTGGCGGCCAGTGGACTGACCGGCGGACCGAAGTTGGAGACCACGGTCCTGCCGTTCATCCTGCGCGGCGTCAGCCTGCTCGGCATCGACTCGGTGCAGTACCCGATCGACCAGCGGCGCCGACTGTGGGGCCGCCTCGCGTCCGACCTCGCACCCAGCCGCCTCGAGTCGATCACGCACGAGGTCCCGATTGCCGACGTCGTGTCGGTGATCGATCAGGTGCGGGCGGGCACGTGGTCGGGTCGTGCGCTGACGCGCCTGTGAGTACTTGTTAACGTCCGGCGGTTAACAAGTACTCACGGGCGGCGGAGCCGCACGATCCAGGCGCGGGTATCCGCCGGGTCGATCACGTCGTCGAGTTCGAAGATCGTCGCCGCGTTGAGTGCCTTCCCGTGCTGGTAGGCGGCGTCGACGAGTTGCGTGAACGCCGCGTCCCGCTCGGCGGGGTCGTCGAGCGCCGCGAGTTCCTTCCGGAACCCC
>NZ_JBHUSF010000091.1:0-28448 GCF_042673295.1 Rhodococcus sp. NPDC057014 | reverse complement strand
GGCATCGGCGGCGCGTTCAGCCGCCGATGCCCTCGCGCCGTTGTCGCGGGCGTTCTACTTGGGGACTTTCGGCAGGAGAAGAGAGATGCGCAGCTTCGAGTCGATCGTCTGCCCGAGGGCGAGGGATTGGTCGAGCAGCGGACCGAGTGCCTTCACCTTGGCGTCGGCTTCGCCGAGCGTGGTGACGATCGACGCGGCCGGCGCCGCGGCGGCATTGGCCTGATCCGTCGCCGCCTGTCCGGCACCGATGATGGCCACGAGCGGTGCATCCGCGGATTGCAGCGCGGTCCCGAGGGCGGCCAGCTGGTCCCCGAGCGAGCCGAGAGTCTGGTCGGCCCGGGTCAGTGAGTCCAGTACCCCGACCACATGGGGCATGCTGTTGTTGATCGCCGCATTGGCGGGCGGCAACTGCTGTGCTCCGTCCAGTGCTTGGTCGGTGGTGCTGTCGACGATCTTCGCCTGCGCCACTCCGTCCTTGAAGATGTCGTTCGAGATGTTCAGATCGCGGGTGACGATGAGGATGCCGGCAAGTACGGCGATGGTGAATGCGAGGGCAACTGCCCAGGAGAGCCGAAGCATCGAGGATTCCGCCTTTCGAAAGGATCCGTGGTGCGCCGTCATGCGGGGGGCGCAGACGCCGGTGTGGGTGCAACGCCCAGCGGGGGCAGATTCAGGTCGTTGACCGGCGGGCCGATGACCGCGAGAAGCGGCCCGAACTCCTGGACGTGGGCGGCCTCCTCCCGGATGACCGACAAGGTGGCGGCGATCGCCGAGGCCTTCGGCCCGAGTTCGCCCAGTGAGCCGCCCACCGTCGTCAATCCTTGATGAATACCTTCCAATTGGGTGGTCACCGACCCGACCGCGGTGGACAGTCCGGCCACAGTCGGACTCGCCTGGTCGGCGCGAGCGGTCACCGAGGCCACGAGATCGGGCAGCGGTTGTGCGGTGGCTCCGACAGAGGAGGTGGAGGCATTGACGGTCTTCGCCAAACCGGAAAGTTCACCGGCCTTGGTGGTGAGTCCTTCCAGATCGTCGGCGAGCGGAGTGAGCGTCTGGATATCGGTTGCCAGTTGGGCGTGCTTGGGAAGCAGGAGCGCGGACAGAGAATCGAACTGGCCCGCGGAGTCGATGAGTTCGAGGCTCAACGCCGAGGGGCGGCCCAGCGGATCGCTGACATCACGCAACGCCGGGAAGAAGCCGTTCAGCGCGCACAGGACCACGGCCGGAACGACGCCCAGGACCAGCACAACGAGAGACCATGTCTTTTTCGAGATCATCGATTTCCTTCCGGTGCGGGGATGAACGCGTCGGAAGCGGGCACGAGCGCGAGTTTGTTCGCCGTGCGGGTCAGTTCCGAATTGAGCTGAGTGGTCAGGTCGAGTGCTCGGGTGAGTTCGTCGTTGACGGTCGACACCGTGGTGTTCGCGTCCGCGGAGACCTGGTGCAGCGAGGCGGCCGACCCTTGCAGTGTGGTCGCGACCGATTCGAGCTGGCCCGCGATCTGGGTGTCACCCTGGCCTGCTGCGACGAGCGCCTGGGCGTTGGGCAGCAGCGCGGCGAGGTGGTCGACGTCCGTAGCTGCTGCGGAATTCAGTTGTGCCAGGACTCCGTTGAGTTCGTCGAGTTGTTTGCGCGCGGTGGCGGGTGCGGTGAGATCTGCGCGCTGGGCGAAGAACTCGTTCGTCACCCGGAAGTTGTCGACCACGGTGCGTGCACTGTCTTGCACGAGGAGGCCCTTGTGGATGGTCAGCAATACCATCCCGAAGAGGACGACGGCGGTGACGGCCGCGGCGCGGCCACACCACTCGGTGACGACGGCGTACCGCGTCTGTGTCGGCCCAGATGTACCTGGGGGGATGGTCGGCGGGCTCTTTCGCTCAGGCAACGCCGAGGTCGGTATGTCGAAGCGCTGATAGCCGGCCAGGCCTCGGCGCGAGAGAGATGCTGGAGACAAAGTGTTGCCCTGCTGCATATCACGTCCAGTCGGAGAAGGGGGTAGGCGGTTCGGTCGGTGGCGGTCTATCCGGGCAGAGGCAGCATCTGGTTGATCGTCTGTGCCGCCGCCACCGACCCCTCCAGATCACTCACCAGACCCTGCACGATCGCGAGGAGATCGCGGCCCTGTGCACCGAACGCTTCGGCGGATGACACCAAGGGCAGCACCGTGTTCTGGACCTCACCGAGAATGGACTGGATGTTCTGCAACTGTTCGTTGGTCATCTGCGCCCCTGACGTTCCCTGGGCGAGCATCGCCGCGGCGGGGGTGATGGCCTCGTCGAGTTTGGTCAGAAGCGGCCCGAGCGCCTGTGTGGAATCGAGTGCGGTTTGCGCGGTGTGCGTGAGTTCGGTCAACTGCTGCAGTTGTCCGGTCAGTTTGTCGTTCACGTCGACGATGTCCTGAGAGACACCGATGCTGGTCACGTTGACCTGCTGCTGATTGTCGAGTCGGTGATTGAGGTTGTACACGACGAAGGTCAGCAGTCCCAGGACACCGACCGCGACGATCGCGAGGACCATGCGTGCCGGGCCACCGCGGCGTCCGAAGAAGATCACAATAGTTCCTTACTTTCCTGACAGGTCGTTCGCGGACTCTTCCGCCGAGACGCGGGCGTTGTGCACTTCCTCGGCCGTCGACCGTGCGTCGTCGAGAATCGAGGCGAGCGTGGCGCGGTTGCCGGTCAACGCCGCAGTCGCACCGTCGACCGGTGGCTGGAGGGTGTTGATCTGTGCAGTCAGAGTGTCAAGGGAGGCCACGAGGTCGTCGACATTCGTACCGGCCTGGTCCAGAGTGTTCTGAACGTCTCCGCTGATTTGACCGATCAGCGTATCGAGTTCCGCTGCGACGGTGGCATCGGTTTCTTGGACGCTGGCCAGTGCCGCTCTCATCTTGTCGAGGGCGGCGAACGCGGAGAGGGTGACCTTTTCGTGTTCGACGAGTTCGGCGAGCGCGGGGTTGTAGTTGTTGGCGGACACCACCGCCTGGTCGAGCCGGTACGGTGTCGCGGTCAGGTCGTGGATGCGGGGGTAGAGGTAGAAGGCGGTGATCGGGATCAGAGCGAGCAGGACGATGCCCCGCAGAACATTCGTCCGCGTGGAGGCGCGACGCGGTTCGGTGTCTGATCGACGAACCTGAACTGGAGAGGAAGCAAGCGGGACGGTCAGCTGGTCGTCGAATTCCCTGCCGGCACCGCGGTGAGGGCCGGTGAACGCGGTCATGTTGGGCTCGCAGACAGTAGGGCGATCGTGTGTAGCACGGTCGCGGTTTGGGCGAAGAGTCCCTTGACGACCAGCCGGCGGGTCAGGATCGCCGCGAGCAGTCTCACGCCGCGACCGGTCACGAGGCCGAGTGCACCGAGTGGCCGCACCTTCCCTGGTAGCTGAGCGATGAGGTCGAGGTGTTTGTCGGTGACGATCAGGACCACGTCCGGCTGTCCGACGAGACCGTTGTAGACCACAGCCTCGTCGTCCCCGCACACGATCGTGCACGCGCTGTCAGTATCCGCACTGACGATCGCCACGGGTCGGGTGATTTTGTGCGCCAACTCGATACGTGAGGGGGCTGCCTCGAGATTCTCCCCGAGGTGAGTACCGATCAGGCCTGCGATGCTGTTGGCGTCGGGTCCGTCGTACAGGGAAACCGCGTACTTCGTGTGTTCGATTGTCGTCAATGTCAGCCTTTCGATGTTGGGTAATCGTTCGGCGTGGCGGCCTGCGACGCTGGGGAGCTGTCGGCGGGCCAGGCGGGTTCGGTCCGGGCACGAGGATGGGGCCGGTGCAGATACCGGCCCCATCGTCGATCGGGCGTCGCCGGGATGCTCCCGCTGTCAGCGGTTCAGGCGATGAGATCCTCGCGTCCGGCGTCCTTGAGGTCCTGGATGTAGATCGGGAACAGGAACTTGGTGCTGGGGACCAGCTTGAGCACCTTCATGATCTGTCCCTCGGCCTTGACGGTGCCCGTCGTGAGAGCCATCGTCATGTTGAGCTTGCCCTGCCAGAACTTGTTCGCGTTCTCCGAACTCATCCTCAGCGTGGCGTTCGGAGTGACACCACCTTCCGCGACACTGGAGTAGACCTTGTTGTTGGGCATGTCGAGCACGACCTCACATACGGGGTCGTGGCACGAGACGAGCAGAACGGCGCCGGTGGCGGTGAGCTTGGGACCGAGCTTTTCGTCCAGGTACGCCTTTTCGAAAATGCCTCCGACGAACTTGCGCAGGTCGGTGGGGTCGGTGAATGCGAGCATTGTTCTCTGCTTTCTCTCTGATGGGTGTTACTTGCAAGGGTTGAGTCGGTTCTGCCCGGGTAAGGCAGCCCGGTGTCCGGTGTGAAAGTCAGGTTCAGTCGGCGATCCGCAAAGCCGCGACCGGGCACAACTTGACCGCCGCTTCCACCTTCGGGCGAAGAGCCTCGGCGGGCGAGTCGTCCAGGACGATCACCTCGTCGCCGTCATCGTTGAGGTCGAAGACTTCGGGGGCTGCGATGACGCATTCGCCGTGCCCTTCGCATCGGTCGTAGTCGACGTGGATGTCCATGCCCGGATCTCCCTTTCATCTGCACAGGTGGCTCGGGGAGACCCGGTGGGTGTGGGGCATGTTCAGCTCACCGAGCAACCGTTGCGTGCGGAGTGTGTGGATGTGTTCAGATCGGTTCCTGCGGCTATCGGACCGACAGGTTCTCCCGCTGCGCCGGAGACTGAATGATTGCGCGTGGGCGCCGCCGCAGGATGCCTATGAGCAGTGCCAGCACACCGAGGACCAACAGGACGATCGGTGCGACCACACTGATCAGGTTCAACTGCATTGCCTGGGACTTGGCCGAGGCCGCTGCGTCGCTGATCGACTGGTCGTTGAGAGCGGTGTCGATGGACAGGACGGGCATCACGGGAACCAACTGGCCGCCGATCTCAACATTCGCGATGATCTGCTGGTTCAATTGCGCATCGATCGGCGAGCCCAAGGTCTGGTCGGCGGCGAGGTTGATGCGGGTGACCGCGGTGTAGGTGAACGGCACCGGATCGGCGAGCTGACCGAGGGCCCCACCGAGACTCTGCTGCACATCCGCCGGCAGCAGGGGCGCGAGGGACCCGACCAGCGACTTGGGCAGCGCCGGCGGCAGCGTTCCTGCGATGGCGGGATCGGCCAAAGCGCCCTTCGCTTCCACTGTGTAGTTGAGTACGTCACGGCCGGAGACGGTGCCCGAGTCGACGTACGTCATCGGGACCGTGGTTCTGGTCGCGGAGTCGTAGTACTGGTAGCTCGCTGCCGGGTCCGGGTGCAGCGGAAGAGCGATGGTCATGCCGCTGTGCGGTTCGACCCCCTCACCGGAGTCACCTGCCGCCGCGTCCATCGTCTTCCGGTCGATGGAGTAGGCGTGGTTGGACGGCACCGAAAGGCCGGGCGCCGCGAGGGTGATGTCGTCATGAGCGAGCGCGGTGTCACCGTCGGTGCTCGACACGTAGATATGACGATCAATGGTCACGGGAACATCGGACGCGACCACATTGGCGATGTCGCCGGCCTGCAGGGCTTGGGCGTTGAGCAGCGTGCCGGTCCCCTCGTAGACGGGATTGACATCGAGGTCACCGGGCAGCTTTGACAGCGTGGGCACCAGCACGAACCGCAGGAGGGCGGCAAGAGCGATGAACAGCACTCCCACGACCACAAAGATTTTCGAAGATCGTCTGACAAGCATCGACCGGTCCTTCATGTATTCGAGCGGTAGGTGAGGATGCGCCCCGTCGTTGCCACCGAAACTGGAACGCCTGCTCGGCCGTGTCGATCGTGCAGACCGGTGTGTGAATGGCAGTCCGTCGGTTCGTTGGGTAACCCTCAACCGTGGTCACGGCGGAACACTGCCGAGACACCACCGCTCCGGTCCAGGGCTGTCCGCATATCCCGATCAATCGCGCGGAAACCGCAGGACCATTGCCGTGATGCCGGACACAACAACCGAAACTTTGTGACTGAGTACACAAATGCAATCTGGTTGGCGCCGATACTCCGCGATCACACCGATCCAGCGGTCCGGGACAACAGCTACAGTACCGCCGCATTCGTCCCGACATCGTGGCGCCGGCACCATTTCGTCACGCACCGACACACACTGAGTTCGGCGCCGATCCCAGCGCCGAACTGCAAAGGACGGGCCCGTGTGATGAACAGCTTTGATTCCGCGATCGTCGAATTCGCCTGCCGATGGCTGCCCTACGGCACTCCCCCGCCAGAGGAACTACTCACCCAATTCGGCATGACGAGTAGGAGATACGAGCAGCAGCTCAGCCGGATCCTGGACGACTATCCCTCGCACATTCCCCTCGACACGCGACGCAAGCTTTGGCTACACCTCGCTGAACGCCAAGCAGCACTGACACACGTGACGGCTTCCCCCGTGTGACATCGGCCTCCCCCTGCCAGGGGCTACGGCACCAGCGGCACACTCAACACGCACGATGAAGAAGGTCTCCCCATGAATTCTGTTGAACCGATCGTCGTCGTCGACGGCGCGAGGACCCCGATCGGCAGCTTCGGTGGTGCGTTCAAGGACGTGCCCGCCCACGAACTCGGTGCCACCGCCGCCAAGGCCGCCCTGGACCGTGCCGGGGTGGCGGGTGAGGACATCGACGAGGTGGTGATGGGCTGCATCGGTCAGGTCGGACCGGACGCCTACAACGCCCGCCGCGTCGCCCTGGCCGCCGGACTTCCCGAGAAGACCCCGGCGTACACCGTCAACCGGCTGTGCGGGTCCGGTCTGCAGGCGGTGTGGTCGGCGGCGCAGCAGATGCGCTGGGGTGGGGTGGACTTCGCCCTCGCCGGCGGCGACGAAAGCATGTCGCGGATGCCGTTCTACGACTTCTCCGCCCGCTCCGGCTACAAGCTCGGTGACCGCAAGCTCGTCGACGGCACCGTCGCGATCCTCACCGACCCGTTCGGTGGGGTGCACATGGGCCGCACCGCCGAGGCCGTCGCCCGCACCTACGGCGTCAGCCGGGAGCAGCAGGACGAGTTCGCCGTCGAATCCCAGCGCCGCGCCGCCTCCGACGCCGCGAAGGCCGCGTTCGCCGAGGAGATCACCCCGGTGCAGATCGGGGGCCGCCGCCCGAGGACGGTCGAGGTCGACGAGCACCCCAAACCCGACACCACCCTCGAGACCCTCGCGAAGCTGCGGCCGGTGTTCGAGGAGGGCGGGTCGGTGACCGCGGGCAACGCGTCCGGTATCAACGACGGCGCCGCGGCCCTGGTGCTGGCCACGCAGTCCGCCGCGCGGGAGAAGGGTCTGACCGGGCTGGTGACGCTCGAGGCCGTCGCGACGGCGGCGATGGACCCGGCGCTGATGGGGTACGCCCCCGTGTTGGCGCTGGCGAATCTGTTCGAGCAGACCGGCACCACCCCCGGCGACATCGACGTGATCGAGCTGAACGAGGCGTTCGCGTCGCAGGCGGTTGCGGTGATACGGGACGCGAAGCTGAACCCGGAGAGGACCAACCCGTACGGCGGTGCGATCGCGCTGGGGCATCCGGTCGGGGCGACCGGTGCGATCTTGAGCCTGCGCCTGGCGAAGGATCTCGTGCGCCGCGACCTCGAACTGGGCATCGTCACCATGTGTATCGGCGGCGGCCAGGCCCTCGCCGCACTCTTCAAGCGCATCTGAACGACAGGGGCGGTGACCGCGCGACGTCAGTCAGGTAGGGCCACCGTCAAGGCCTCGGTCACGCGGGCGGCGTGGGTGTAGATATTCATGGTGGTGCCACGGAGGAACCCGATGAGGGTCAGCCCGGTGTCGTGGGCGAGGTCGATCGCCAGCGACGACGGCGCGGACACGGCGGCGAGGATCGGGATCCCCGCCATCACCGCCTTCTGCGCCAACTCGAACGACGCCCGCCCGGACACCAGAAGCACCATGCCTCGCAACGGAACCCAGCCCTGTTCGATGGCCCAGCCGATCAGCTTGTCGACGGCATTGTGCCGACCGACATCTTCCCGTACCGCCAGCAACTGCCCGTCGGCGGTGAACAACCCGGCCGCGTGCAGCCCACCGGTGGTGTCGAACACCTTCTGCGCCGCCCGCAACCGGTCCGGCAGTCCCGCGATGGTGGTCGTGTCGACCCGCACCTGGTCGCTGGCCGGCGAATGCCTGGTGCGCTGCCGGATCGCATCGAGCGAGGCCTTCCCGCAGACGCCGCACGAGGAGGTGGTGTAGAAGTTGCGTTCGAGGCCGGTGTCGGGCAGGAGCACCCCGGGTGCCAGGTCGACATCGAGGACGTTGTAGGTGTTGACACCGTGGTCGTCGACGCTGTTGCAGTAGCGAATCGACGCGATGTCGGCGCGGTCGGCGATGATCCCCTCGGTCAGCAGAAACCCCTGCGCCAGTTCTATATCCGAGCCAGGGGTGCGCATCGTCACCGCTAGCGGCACCCGGTTCACCCGGATCTCGAGGGGCTCCTCGACGACCAGGGTATCGATGCGGGTGCGCCGCTGCTCACCGTCGATGCGGTTGACGGGACGTTGCGTCGTTACTCGGCCCACTGCGACCACCTCGCCGGCGCCGGTCGACTACGGACCGTGGCATTGGCCTCCTCGCGTGTGCCGGACGGTGAGTCGAAGTGGGGAGGGCGGCGTCCGACGTTGCGGACGAACAGGTAGATGAACGCCGCGAACGCGTGCAAGATGAGCGACAGCACAGTTGGCCCTTCTCGAGACCCCTCGTTGCCGGGGGCTCACATTGATGAAGTCAGACCCGATTCTCGAGGCGGATCGTGATCGCCTTCGACACCGGGGTGTTCGATGTGCGGGCCACGTGATCGAGCGGGATCAGCGGATTCGTCTCCGGATAATAGGCCGCGACATTCCCCTGCGGGGTCGGGTAGGGCACCAACCGGAAATCCTCCGCTCGCCGCTCCTCCACCGTCCCGTCCGGGGTCGACCATTCCGAGACCAGGTCCACCCGGCCCCCCGCCGCGTACCCGAGGGCGGTGATGTCGAGTTCGTTGATGAACAGCACCCGCCGTCCGCCCTTGACGCCGCGGTAGCGGTCGTCAAGACCGTAGATGGTGGTGTTGTACTGATCATGCGACCGCATCGTCTGCAGAATCAGCTTCCCCTGCGGGACCGGCACCCAGGACAGGTCGTTGACGACGAAGTTCGCCTTCCCCGTCTCGGTGACGAACCGGCGCTCATCCCGCGGTGGGTGCGGCAACCCGAATCCGTCGGGTTGGCGGACCTTGGTGTTGAAGTCCTCGAACCCGGGAATGACCCTGGCGATGGAATCCCGGATGCGGTCGTAGTCGGCGGTGAATTCCGCCCACGGCACCGAATGGTCCGGCCCGAACAACGCCAGCGCAACCCCGCACACGATGGCGACCTCACTGCGCAACTGGTCACCGGCCGGCGGCAGGCTGCCCCGCGAGAGGTGCACCATCGACATCGAATCCTCGACCGTGACCTGCTGCTTGCGACCGTTCTGGACGTCCTTGTCGGTGCGGCCGAGCGAGGGCAGGATCAGCGCGGTCCGCCCGGTCACCAGGTGCGACCGGTTCAGTTTCGTCGACACCTGCACCGTCAGCGCACACCCCCGCAGCGCGGCCTCGGTGGTGTCGGTGTCCGGGGTCGCGGAGACGAAGTTGCCGCCCATCCCGATGAACACCGACGCCTTCCCGTCCCGCATCGCCCTGATCGAGTCGACCGCATCCAACCCGTGTTCACGCGGTGACCGGATGCCGAATTCGGCGTCGAGGGCGGCCAGGAACGATTCGGGCATCTTCTCCCAGATGCCCATCGTCCGGTCGCCCTGGACGTTGGAGTGCCCGCGGACCGGGCATACCCCGGCCCCGGGTTTGCCGATCATTCCGCGCATCAGCAGCAGGGCGACCGCGTCCTGGATGGTGGCGACCCCATGGGTCTGCTGCGTGAGGCCCATGGCCCAGCAGATGATGGTCTTCGTCGAGGCGATCAACGTAGCGGCGGTGGCCTGGATCTGTTCGAGGGTCAGGCCGGTGGCGGCGATGACGGTGTCCAGGTCGACGGTGTTGCGGATGTGGGCGGCGTAGTCGTCCCACCCGGCGCAGTGCTCGCGTAGGAAGTCGTGGTCGAGGATTGTGCCGGGGGCGGCGTCCTCCGCGTCGAGGACCAGTTTCGCGAGCCCCTGGAACAGGGCCTGGTCGCCGCCGATCCGGATCTGCAGGAACTCGTCCGCGATCTGCACGCCGTCACCGACGACGCCGTGCACCTTCTGCGGGTCCTTGAACCGCAGCAGCCCGGCCTCGGGGAGCGGGTTGATCGCGATCACCTTCGCCCCGTTGGCTTTCGCCTTCTCCAGGGTCGAGAGCATCCGGGGGTGGTTGGTGCCCGGGTTCTGGCCGGCGATCAGGATCAGGTCGGCGTTCTCCAGGTCGGGGACCGACACCGAGCCCTTCCCGATCCCGATCGTCTCCACCAACGCACTACCCGACGATTCGTGGCACATGTTCGAGCAATCCGGCAGGTTGTTCGTCCCGAACGCCCTGATCATCAGCTGATACACGAACGCCGCCTCATTGGAGGTGCGCCCGGAGGTGTAGAACACCGCCTCGTCCGGCGACCCCAGACCCCGCAGCTCCCCCGCGATCAACGCGAACGCCGCATCCCACCCAATCGGCTCGTAATGCGTGGCCCCCGGCAGCAACACCATCGGATGCGTCAGCCGGCCCTGCTGCCCCAACCAGAACTCGGTCCGACCCAACAACTCCGCCACCGAATGGGCGGCGAAGAACTCCGGGGTCACCGTCCGGGTCGTCGCCTCCTCCGCGACCGCCTTCGCCCCGTTCTCACAGAACTCCGCATGCTTACGGTGCCCCGGAGTCTCCGGCCACGCACACCCCGGACAGTCGAACCCGTGCCGCTGATTCAACCGGAAGAAGGTCCGCGCCGTACGCACCGGACCCATCTGCTCCACCCCACGCCTGAGCGACACCAACACCGCAGGAACACCCGCCGCATAGGACTTCTCGTGCGTGACGACGACATCGTCCTCGTCGATATCGGGCATGTGGTGGGGCATGTCAGCGCTTTCGTTGAAGGCGGCCAAGAGAATGGGAGTCGGGACCGGGCGACTAGTGGACGGAAGCGTTCGAACGTCGTCTTCGTTCACGCCGCTCCAGCAGCTGCTCGTGCAGTGTGGCCCGGTCACCGGGTGCGAGATGACGGGAGGACACACTGCCGAGAATTCTGACGAGGTGCTGATCGAATCGGAGTTCCGTCATACCGAAGTCGACCAGGATTTCTTCGGACGGAGGCCCTCCATACGGCAACCAGCGACACGCGACTTCGAGGATCGTCGAATCCTGACCGTCCACACCTTCTACCCCTCAGTCCTCCGCGAGCCAACGCCGACTCGCCGTTCGATCCACCGATGTTGCCGCGTGACATCATTGCCCTGGCATCGTTGCCGGAACTGTCGAACACACAGCCCTCGGAGGCCACGGCGAAGTCGGTTAGTCGGAACAGAGCGCGACACCGCTGATCTGGGTCGAAACGGAGATGCTCCGGTAGACGCGATATCTGCGTGTCCAACGCGTTCTACCTCTACCTGCGCGACCCGGACGGGCACCGAATCGAGAGCTACACCCAGGACTATTACACCGGCGACCCGGACAACCGGGACTGCACCCACCCTGACATGGGACGCCCACGACAATCAGCGCCGCGACTGGTGGGGAACGGCTGTAGTTCCCTCCTGGTACAGCGACGCCTCCCCGGTTCTTGACCTCGACGGCCACATCCAGGAACTCGTCCAACGCGATGATCCTTCCGAGGCGGCGGTCACCATCGGTGCCGACGGATTCTCCTACACACGCACCAACGAACTCTGTGAGTTCAAACTGGGTGAGCAGGTCTGTAGCCAGTTCTGGGCGCTGCCAGCAGGTTCTATTACCACTGCTGGCGGCACCCTCACCTCACCTCCCCTGCACATCCGACACTTAGAGTCCGATTCTGCGGCACCCGGGCAACTCATTAGGCCTCAAGCTGCCAAGAGGCGAAGCTATCCGCTGCGTCGGGACTAGTTCTCCGTCAGTCGATTTCGGTGCGGTCGAGGATGGTAAGTAGGTCGGCGAGGAGTTTGTCGGCTTCGTCTTCGATGCCGTCGAGGATGTCGGTGACGTCCTCGAGGTGGGTGTGGGCTCCTCGGCGGGCGGCGATACCGCGTTCGTAGTAGCCCTGATCCAGCTCGATATCCACAACGGCCTCGACCGGTGCGTCCTCGCCTGACTTCGTCGGGGGCTGCCTGGTTGGAGGCCGCTTGTGTACCGGTGCCTGCCCGGCCAGGTGTGCCCGGACCAGGCTGGCGATGGAGTGCCCGGTCAGCGGAGTCGGGTCGTAGGGGGTGTGGCCCCACTGGTCGATGGGTGTGAGTAGTGGTTGTTCGTCGCGGCGCGCGCTGTCCGCGAAAGCCGATAGGCTCGCACCTTTGTCGAGGCGGCCGGCGAGGAGTTGGGTGCTCGGATACTGGTCCAGGAAGCCGAGGACCTCCACCCAATTACGATACACGGCAATAGGTTCGATACCGGATTCGGCGTCGACACACACCCAGCTCTCCCCCACCCTGACGACCAGCGCGTCACGCTCGGCGGTGATATCGGTGCGCCGCAGTCGGGCGATCTCCTCGAAGCTCAACCCGGCTGCGGCCAGAGTGAGGATGAGGGCGTCGCGGCGGCCGAACAACCCGCCCGGCCACCCGGTCACCGGAAGCCGTGGCACCACCTGCGCCACTCGCTCCTCCACCCGGGCCAACCGGTCCGCACGCGCAATGCTGAGCAGCTGCCGGATCGCCTCCGCGCGACCCGGCGCCGGCAACCCAGCCCCAGCGTGGACAGCGTTGACCGCGGCGACCCGGCGACGTTGCGTCCCGTCGGCCGCCGGGTGATCGGCGAGAAACTCCGCCAACACCGACGGATGCGCCGGCAGAACGCGGTAATCGCAGGCCTCGCACCAGTCGGCGAACAGCGCCCAGTCGTACCGATACCGACGGGGCACCACCGGGTCCGTGCTGTTACCCACCGATGGTGTGCTGGTGGCGGAGTCGACGTACACGGTCAGAGGCCGATCTCAGTGACTGCGTTTCCAACCAGGGGTGCGTGTTCGCGGGCGTAGAGCTCCACTGTCGCAGGGTTGGTGTGTCCGGTCTGCCGCATGATGGCGTGCGCGTCGGCGCCGTTGCGGAACGCCTGGGTGACGAACCCCGCCCGCAGCGAGTGGCCACCGAGCTGGGCGACGAGGTTCTCGTCGTAGCCGGCCGCGGCGGCGCGGCGGCGGATCGCCGCGTGCACCGACGCCCCCGACAACGCGGTGTCGGACAGGTTGCCGTTCTTGGCGATCGCCCGGAACAACGGTGCTCGGGCCCGCATCCGCGGCAACCCGGTTCGGCAGACATGATGCTCGAACGGTGAGGCAGTGCGCAGCAACCGGATCACCCCGGGTCGGGCGGCGATGTCGTATGCGGCGACGACCTGCGCCCACCGCACGTACGCGCACGGTGGGCAACTGTGATGGCTGGTAGTGAACGGCAACGCCCGCACCGTCCCGATCCCTTCCTGGTCGGTCTTCGACCGCCGCAATCGCACGTGCACCCCGTCGAGCCGGTGCACGGTGACGTCCCCGCAGGTGAGATCAACGAGTTCGCTGCGCCGGAAGGCGCCGGCGAATCCCATCAGCAACAGAGCGGTGTCGCGGCGTTCGTGTACGTCGGCCGCCCAGCCGGTAACAGCTTGCCGGGCGGATCGGACGATGGTGACGACGTCGTCGACCAGCAGCGGAGCCCGGGGATTGCGGGGCCGGTCTCCGTTCGAGGCGTAGTCGCGGCGGATCCCCGACAAAGTGGAGCGCACCAGGTCATGGGTGTGCGGGGTGGGGTGGCCGGCGGTGCGGTGGTAGTGGCCGATGGCGGATACCCACCGGGCCAATGTCATCGGCGCGTACGCCCGCTCCCCGGCCGTGTCGTAGGTGTCGGCGGCGTCGACCAGGTAGGCGGCGACGGTCACCGGGTGCGCCGGCAGCGCGGTGTGCCCGTGCGTGGTGCACCAGGCCTGGAAACGTCGCCAGGCCGACGCATACGTGCGGCGGGTGCCCTCGGCGCGGGAGGTGGACACCGCCTGTGCGATCCGGGACACCGTCGCCTCCGGCAACACCGGTGCACTGGCCCACTCCGACACGGTCGCAGCGGTCACGTGCGGCGGGGAGGTCTGTTCGATCGTCACAGCTCTCGAATCTACCGGCCGCCACCGACAAGCCACGTGCCGAAAACATCGCACGACGTGGCATTTTCGCCAAACAGAACCGTGCTCGCGCGATGATGTCCGCCCGGGTTAGTCACCGCGGTAACAGCAGCTTTCCGCCTGCAGGAGGAAGATTCGATGGATCCACCACGTGCTCGCCCGGAGTCGCCTCCCGACGAACCGTGGGGTGTGTGGCCGCCGAACGGGTCGTGTACACGCAGTCCTGGCTGCAGATTCATTCGAATCGGCAGCCCGGCCCCTGACCGACCGCATCCCCCCGTCGGCCGTCGGGGTCGCCTACCCCGCGCGGGCTGTATCCCTCCAGATTCCGCATGGGCCAGACGACGCCCATTCCCCACCCGATGCGCCGGTGATCAGCCGGTGGGGCGCATCAGTTGCCACCCGCGGCGCGCGGCAACGAGACCGGACATCGCGCCGAGGACCGCGCTGATGATCAGGCCGGCCGCGAGAAACGGGATGGGGTTCACCGATTCCATCTGCCCGGTGGTCACGTCGGCGCCGAGTGGTTCGTAGCCGGCGGTGTAGACGTGCACCGGGTACGACAGCCACCAGGCGAACAGGCTGGTACACACCAGGCCTGCACCGAGTCCGAGGGCCGTTCCGATCAGTATCAGTGTTCGCACAAGATCAACTTCGCGAACGCCGGCTGTGCTGTTACCGAGCCCGCCAGGGTGCCGGCGCGTCACGGCCATTCACCATCGGGCGCGCTGGCCGGGAGTCCGGAATCAGAATCACTGCGTCGGCATCAGATGTGATGAGTCCGGACAATCGAGCGCCTCGCCAGTTTCACTGAGTCGTCCGCCACCTGCACTGAGCCGGGAAAGCCTCCACCTGCACGAAATCCACGGTCGAGGCGCTCCGGTGGCGTGGCGTTCTGCAGAGAAAAAAGTGTGGTCACCTGCTCTTTTCAGAGAGACATTGCGGAAATGTTTTCCTACAGCACCGACCCCGCACAAATCATGAGTGACGCGGCGATCTGGTGAGTACCTCTGTACTGACTGAGATGCCGGGGTCACTGCGACCGGCCGCCTTCACGACCAGCAGCACGCGCAATCTGACGTACCCGCTCCCTTGTATACCCAGTCCGACGCACAATCTCCGCCTGGATGACCCCCTCATCAAGCGCACCCACGATCGCGGAATGCAACTCGGCGCGCGCTTCCTCAACCGCCGCCAAAGCAGCATTGAAATCGGCAACGGCACGGTCCAGTCGATCCATGCTCGAAAGCCTATCCGGGTAGGTGCACTCGTTTGGCCAACCAGTTTTGCATCAATAGCCAAATAGACTTGGCATGACAAACCCATTTGGCATACTGTGGACTTCATGCCAGCGAAGATCCCCCGCACTCGTGCACAGGCAGGAGGGGAACCCATGGCCGTCGCAGCACACGACGTCGACCACAGCGCCCAACTCGCCTGTAATGCAGCTATCGACCTCGCCGACCAACTCGACGCATTGGTCCGCTACAACCTCCCTAACGACATCACCACCGCTGCGAGCACCGCCCAACACATCGCCGACCTCCTGAAGGTCGCCTGCCAAGTCGCCTTCGCTTACCACCACGCGATTCCCGCCCCCAAAGACGCATTGAAGTACTACGCCGTCGATGAACGGTGCGACCTGCGCGCGATCCGCAGACATAGCCTTTTCGCATTCCGCTCCGGCTACGACGCCCACCGCAGCTTCAGCGACATCCCCTCCATCGCTCACCGACTCCGAGCGAAAACAACTGCGCCACCCTCGTAGGCCCCCATCGCCATCGACTCTGTACGAACTTCGATGACGATCCCTGCTCTTCGACACTTTCCCTGAACCCCGCCTTGTCGTACCCACACGTAAGGATCACCTTCTATGCCTGCCCGCGTCATACCCGGCCGAACCGATCTCGCGACGCTCCGGCCGGAGGTCGCGGCCGAATGGCATCCCATGAGGAACACGCGGCAGCCGTGCGAGTTCAGTCCTGGCAGTGGTTTCCGCGCCTGGTGGAAGTGCGATCAGGGGCACGCTTGGGAGGCCCCAATCAAGAAGCGAACCGTCGGCCGAGGCTGCCCCGTCTGCGCCGGCAAACTGGTCGAGATCGGGACCAATGACCTCGCCTCTCTGCACCCCTCGCTCGCGCAAGAATGGGACATCGTCCAGAATGATCGCGGCCCCACTGAAGTCACCCCCGGAAGCGGATACAGGGCACATTGGGTCTGCCGACAGGGCCACCGGTGGTCCGCGCCCGTCGTGCAACGAGCTTCAAAGCGATGCGGTTGCCCTGTGTGCTCCGGACGAGTACCAGACCCCGGAGAAACAGACTTCGCAACAACACATCCAGACCTTGCAACCGAATGGCACCAGGATCTCAACCTCACACGTCCGGAGCACGTCAAGGCCGCCTCCACCAGAATGATCTGGTGGAAGTGCGCTCACGGTCATGCCTGGCAAGCCATGGTTCGCACCCGAGTACGAGGAGTTGGTTGCAAAGTCTGCTCACAGCTCGCACGAAAGGCAAAGAGAGAAAAAGAGCAAGCAAGCATCAAACGCCGCGGACGGGTGTCTGTTGCCGAAACTGATGTTGCAGCCCACTGGAGCACGCGCAACGAGTCCCCTGCATCAAAATTCGCACGCATGAGCAACCAGAAAGCTTGGTGGACTTGCGACCTCGGACACGAATATCGCGCGACAATCGCCCATGTGACTGGTGGTAGCGGATGCCCATACTGCGCGGGGCAGCGAGTTCTCAAAGGCTTCAATGATCTACAAACGACGCATCCTGCGGTCGCCGCAAGTTGGCATCCCGAACGCAACTCGTTGTCGCCTACCGAAGTCACCAAAGGTTCAATGACGAAGGTGTGGTGGCGATGCGAACTCGGCCACCAGTGGGAATGCTCGACTAACAACCGCATCACGAGCGAACGAGGATGTGCGGTCTGCTGCGGTATCGTCGTGCTTGCCGGTTTCAACGACCTGGAATCGCAGCGCCCCGACGTGGCAAAAGACTGGCATCCACGCAATGAACTCAAACCTTCCGATGTTCATCACGGCAGTGACCGAAAGATCTGGTGGATGTGCTCGCTAGGCCACGAGTGGCAAACCAGTGTCCACAAGCGGAGTGGTGCCGGCCAAGGTTGCCCGATATGCGCGAACCGACAGGTGCTTCACGGGTTCAACGACCTGGCCTCAAACCATCCACACTTGTTGGCCGAGTGGATGTTCGACCGCAATCATCCGCTCTTGCCAACTCAGATAACGAGCGGCTGCAATAGGCGCGTGTGGTGGCAATGCAACAAAGGCCACCAATGGTATACCAGCCCAAACAAACGAGCCCACGAGAACCAGGGATGCGCGCGATGCGTTGCTAAGAACACGTCTCGCCGCGAAGCGGCCGTCTGCAGCAGAATCGCCACCCACTTCTCCATACCGTATCTAGGGCCAACAAGCATTCCGGGTGCACGCGGCCAAGTCGATCTGCTAATTCCTGATCTGCGAACGATCGTGGAATATGATGGCTGGTACTGGCACAAAGACCGTCTTGAACGAGACATTGCAAAGACCAACACACTGATGTCGATCGGATACAGCGTCATCCGCATTCGGGAGATCTACGCCAGCAAGCAACTCCCGGAAACACCAGGGTTACTTATCTACGCACAGTGGAATGAGCCGCCGACCAGTGTTGCATCACAGGTGATCCGCATAATCGAGGGACCATCGATGAACACTGTCAGTTCGGAGTGACGAGCACTTGCAACTCCCCGATCCTTTGTTGGTAGTTAGATGTCAACGGAACAGGTATAACTCCCCCTGCTCCGAAACCGGGCCCCGTTGCAGTCCAGGTGACAACCCATGCCGAGGTTACCGAAACCTTGAAGGTTCCGCCAGGTTCCGAGATCGACGTCTTCTCTATGTGATGTCCGCAAGTCGGTGACGGCATGCCACTCGGCGGTGTGAGCGGACTTGCGTCAACGATGTCGGTATACGGCGTGAATGGAAGTAGCGCACCCGGGCATACGGTCGGAAGTGATTGATCGCCCCAGTTGACGATAATTGAAGTGTTGACAGCGTTGGCTGTCACGAGGGTACCTCCTGGTCCGGGGACAACTCTATTGACCGGACCCATCGTCGACTCGCGAGGTTCACAGAGCCATGCCCACGCGTATCTACCGACTAACCCGGTGCGGCCGCCTGGGAAGTCAGCGGGCTCTGGCGTCCAGCACATCGGCGGTTCTTCAAGCTGCATGCCTGTGATCGCAATACCCACTGTGTTCATGACTTCGGCCATGCTGACGGGAGTCGCTGGCATCCCCACATTCGGACTCAACGGCACGCAGTCCGTGAATCGGCCGCACGCTTTCAGCTGTTCCCGAACTGGAGGACCTGAGGGAGCGGCAGCAAGATCGCCGCCACCATAACCAGTTTCACCAGTGCCCGCCGCGCTGGGGCCCCCTCCAGAAGCACCTGAACCGCCGCTGGGTTCAGGCGAGCTAGAGGGCACCTGGATGTAGCCACCTTGGACGGTCACGTTCGCCCCGCCCGGCGCCACAGATACGTCTGCTCCACCTCCACCGACACTCGGCTGGGCAGAACCAGTCTGATTGCCTCCAATTAGGACTCCGGATACCAGGGAAGCAGTCAAGAATGCTCGCGCTACTGGTCGCATGAGGGCACCTTTTCGACTGTTTGGCTCGTGACACGCCAGCCATTCGCATCCGGCCAAGCGGGATTCCGAACTGTGATTGCCGTGGCTTCAAACCGACCGCGGTCGGGCTTCATAGCACTCGTTCCATCCGGGTAGGAAGTCGTCCAACCGGAGATGTCAGTGCACGCCCGAACGTGTACCCAAGCAGGCTCCGGGCGAGATTCACCGTCGTTGTCCACAGGCACACTCAGGTCCGATACCGACGATGCAACAACGGTAATCGCTCCTGAGCTCGTGATTCCTTGCGAACGACGAAGTGTGATGTCACCTACCCGGCCAGCCAGGACCGGATCTGCAGCCACTGCATTTATCGTATCTGTGGACGCGCCGGGATCCGCTTCAACGCTTCCCAACACCGCGTAGAAGTCGTTGACCTTGGCGAGCGCCTGTTCACGTGCCAACTCGTCAGGAGTCTTGTTCGACATGTCCGCGCCGTCGGGACCCTCGAACGCCGGGTCACCGGTGGCAGTGAGCTCTACCGTTGGATCCGCCGCGCCGGTGTCAGAGCAGGCGGTCGCGCCGACCAATAGGGTCGTGGCAGCCAAGGCGGCGACGGCGGTTCGGCGGATGGTGGTGTGTGCCATAGTCGTATCTCCTAGAAGAGTCCGGCGTTGCAGGGCGTACCGGGCAGTGTGTAGTCGGCTGTGACTCTCCATCCTGCTGGGTCGGGCCAAGCGGTGTTCGTCAGGATCGGCTTCCCGAGCTCGAGAACGTCGGTAGCGGGGGCGAGGCAGACGTCCATCTCGATGGTCGCGGTGCCGGGCGTAGGGATGCCGTTTTCGTCGATCGGGATGTTGTGGCGGGTGATGGTGTTCTTGAGAACCTTGATCTCGCCTGCGTTCGCCTCGATGCGATGGGCGGTGATGTCCCGCTTTGTCGATTGGAGGAAGTTGCCGGCTGCGACATTGTCGAGATCTGCGGGGTTGGCGGCGGGATCGGCACTCAGTCGCGCGAGCACCGTGTAGTACTCGTTGACCTTCACCAGTGCGGCTTCACCGGCCTGTTGCTCGGGGGACTTTCCGGAGCCGGGCGGTCCGGTGAACGTGGGTCCGGTGCTGGTTTCGAGGGTGACCGGTTGTGGGGTCAGTATGCTGCAGCTGGCTGTCAGGTACATCGCGGCAGTGAGTGTCGCCAGTGCGGCGATGCGGCGCGTCATGATGCTGCTCCGATCCGGTAGTGGCTCCCGTAGGTGGAGTCGAGCTGACTCAAGAGCATCTTGGTTTCGTGTTCGGGCTCTTCTTCGAGTGCGTCGAGCTCGGTGATCATGCGATCGATCAACCTTTGGGTGGTCTCGGTGTCACCCGAGAAGTGGGTGGCGATGATCGCCGCACGCCAGCACCCTTCGTGGACAATGTCGACCTTGAGGCCCGTCTCCGCGGCGGTGTGTGCAGCCGCGAGGTCCTGGGGAACTTGTTGGCCGCGGATGTAGCGGGTGGCGAGTTCCTCGGCGACATCGGTGATGGCGGAGATCATGTCTTGTTTGGTGTGGTCGGCCCACCCGTAGGCGGTGGGGTCGTCGCTACTGAAAGGTTGGCCGGTGACCAGGGCTAGTGCGGCGGATAGCCGGGTGGTGTCGACGTCAGCGGGATGGGCGTTGACGAGTTCCTGCCAGTAGTCCCAGTCGGTCGTGACGGCGTCGTGGAGTCGTTGCGGGGTCCGGCCGGTTCGATCTCCGGACTTGATGAGGGCGGGTTCACCGGTCTCGGTGTCACCGAGCCACTTACGTAGGCGAGAGAGCGCTTCGTTGCGGCGCCGGCGGAGCCGGGCTTTCGCTTCTTTCTCCTGCTCGGCTGTGCCGGTTCTGGCGGCTTCGACGTCATGGGGCCAGATTTTGCTGTCGATGTCCGCGGCGAGGACTCCGCCATCAGAGGTGATGAGAAGCGCGGCGATTTCGGTCAGGCTCTTCTCTCGGCCTTCGGCTGGCCCTGGTGACGGGGGTGTGACGGCGGGTTCGCCGAGCAGCCTGATCCAGATGTGATCCGCCTCCGGCAGCTCGCCTTCTGCGGTGATCTCATCCGAATCGGACGGCTCTGGGCGGTCGACGGCGTGGTCGAGGTCATCGCTCCCGACCACGCTGAAGGTGGCGGGATCGGAGCTGGTGATGAACTCATAGGTCGAGATGTCATTGTCGAGACGGGCTGCTTCCCATCGAATGTCAGGGTTATCGCCCGTGTGGGCGATGCGAGGTTCGCGTGAGGTGGTGGTCAGGAGGTCTAGGACGGACGCGTAGCTCTCCTCGTCGAGGGTGGTCACTGTGATGCTGGCCGACGCGATTCCTGGACGAGCAAGGACGGCCGAGCCGTTGTCGTCGACCTCGAGGGTCCATGTGGCGTTGGTATGTGCGCTTTCGGTGGTCACTGCGGCGAACGCGATTCGGGGTGCGTGTCGTGCGATGCCAGCGAGTAGCTCGGCCTGTGCCTCGGTCACCGGATCGGCGATCAGAACGATCTCGGGTGCGGTCAGCTCGCTGGTGGTGTACGACGTGCGTGCCTGCGCGATTGACTCGATGTCGTTGTCCGCGAGGATTTCGGAGTCGAGTTCGAGGTGATTGGCGAGTGTCGTCAGTACCGTGTCGGCGTCCTCGGAGTGGGTGATGCGGCCGTTGTCGATTGCCTCCGGCAGGTCGGCGCAGTATCCGACGAGGTTGAGGTGGAGGCTGTCGGCGATGGGCGAGACTGCGAGTTCGACGGCGAGCGCACGCAGCACCCCGGCTGTTGCAGTCGGGGTGCCGCTGATGGCGAGGTGGCCGATCTGTTCGAGGTTGAGCAAGAGGTCGCGACCGTCGTCGCTGGTTCCGACTGCCGTCAGTGCCGGGTACGGACTGATCTCGGCCTCGGGAACGCTGCGCGGAAACGCTCTCGGGTCTACTGCCCAGGTGGTGTCGTCGATCTGTGTCCACGGCGCGGGGAGTGAGACCTGTTCGACGAGTCCGAGCTCGATGTCGTTGTCACCGACGAATACCGTCAGCAGGCCCGGCAGAGCGGTACCTGTGGACCTGCAGTGGTGCGCGAGGTGCCGCAATGCGATGTCGACGTGGGTGGTGGTGAGCGGGTCAGCGGCGGCGGTGAGTGCGTGCTCCGTCTGGATCGCGGTTTCGGCGGGAAGGGCGATGCGCTCGCCGCGGCGGCGGCGGTGTTGTTGCTTGCGGCGACGAAGTGCGAGATGCCCCGTGAGCCCAGCTGCGGCAACCGCTGAGATTCCGAGACCGATGAACACGACGTCGGATGAGCCGTCCTCGGTATCGGTTTCTGCCGGCGCGTCATTAGTGAGGAGGTCGGCAGGCAGTTGGGGTTCGACGGGGTCGAGTTTCCAGTTGGGGGCGACATCCACAGGCGCGGGCGCCGGAGCGGGAGCAGCTTCCGGGGTCGGAGCGGGAGCAGGGGCAGCTTCCGGGGCAGGAGCGGGAGCCGGAGCCGCATCGGCCGGCGGCACCAAGGCTGGCGCCGGCGTAGCGTCAGCCGCCGCGGAGGCGGCGGTGGGCATGATCAATTGCTGGCCGACCGTGATCAGCTCGCCAGCCGGGGTGCCGTCGGGAGTCGTGATCTCCTTGAAACGCAAAGGATCACCGAGCTCGCGCTCGGCGATATCCCACAGGGTGTCGCCCTGTTTGACCGTATAGGCGCCGCGTATCACCTCGGGCTGGGATGCGGGCAGCTGCAGGGTCAACCCTTCGGCCAGAAACCCTGGCTCGGGGACAGCAGTCCGGTTGAGGGCCAGGATCTCGGCGTAGCGGCGGCCCTCTCCGAGATGCTGCTGGGCCAATCCCCACAGGGTGTCTCCCCGCACGGTCGTCACTGTCGCCCCCACCGGTTGTACCGCCGGACGGGTAGCCCGCGGATCCACCTGCGTCTGCGGTGACGCGCTCGGATCTTCCTGCTGCGAGTGCGGCGCGTACGGAGAGGTGCTTCTCACGTCCGCAGGCTGGGTCAGGACGGGTGCGGCGGTGGCGGTTCCGGCGGTCAGGAGCAAGAGAGCGCCGCCGACGAGGAACGTCGCCGTCCGCTGTTGTGAGCGAAGAAGGCGCAGCTTCGGCGCTTTGACGCCACGCAGTGTCGCGGCGAGTTCGAGCAGAATCGGGACGGTGAAGGTGGCCCAGGCCGCCCAGCCAACAAGGGGAAGAAGGGCGATGAGAAGACTGCCGTCATCTGGACTCGCGAGCAAACCTTCGAAATCCGACCACGGTATGTCGAGCGGATTGCCGCGCAGCGCCCAGAGCGCAGCCGGGATCCCGGCGACAAGCAGCACCAGGATCAGGAGGTAGCCGAGTCCGGCAAGGCGGGACCGAACGGCGTTTGCGCTCACGGTATGTACACCTCCCCGGCGTTGGTGCGGTTGAGATTCACAGCGGCCGTACCGACGAGCAGTTTCGTTCTGGGGTATGGCAGAAGTTTCGAGTTGTAGACGATGCGGGTCGTGATCAGGAGGGTGCGCGGGCCGGTGGGGATCACGTCGCCGTCGACGCCGGCCTCGAACAGGTATCTCTTGGCGGCTGCCGTCGCGCGGACCGGGTCGACGACCGTGTCGATGCCGCGGGCGCTCACCGAGCCGATGATCTGCTGACCGGCTGCTCGGGCGGCATCCTCGGCGACGTTGTCGGCTCGCTGGTCAGCGGTGAGCATGCCGCCACCGTCGACGATCAGTCCCCAGACGAAAAAGATCAGGACAGGGGCGAAGACCACCGTCATCAGGGTGACGGCACCCTTGTCGCGGTGCTCCTCCGGCAGTCGGGAGGCGAGTCGCTTACGCAGGGCGTTGGTCATCGTGTGCGCTCCCGGTAGGTATCGATCGGCGAGATTGCGGTAGCGGTGACGGTGCGGGCGCCATTGACTCCGGGCCATCCAAGAGCGTCGAAGGAGACCTGGCAGGTCACGGTGACCTCGACCGTGGCGGGGACACCAGGTCTGGTGCGGAATCCGCTGGTATCGGCGTTGACGTTCATGGTGGCGCACTTGAGACCTTGTCCGTCCATGCTGCCGGCCGCTGCTTGGTACGCCAGAGGGGTGGCCGTGGCGATGGTGCGGGCGAGTGAGGCTGCACGGGCACCCTCGGTGGCGGCGTGTTCGACCTTCTGGTGCGCCTGTCGGTTGACGCCGTACGCATACATCCAGCCCAGGAGCAAGATCAGGATGACAACTGCGAGGCACAGCTCGATCGTGACGTCGCCCCGGTCATCTCGGTGGGCGCGGGATATCCATCGGGTGAGTCTCATCCGATTCCTCCCGGGTTGGTGACGCGTTCAGTCGGTTTGGTGTGGTTGACGACGATGGGGAATTCGAGGCCCGGGACGAGGGACGGGGCCTTTCCGGTGATGTTGACGGTTGTTTCGCGGATGTTCTTGCTGACGAGGACAACCGGGATCTGCAGGTCACCGGTGCCTGCCTGGGCGATGCAGGCATAAGCGGCAGCTGTTCCTAGCGCTTGGTTGCCGTACTGGGATCTCGTGTTCTTCAGTGCCTTTTCGGCGCAGCTGTTGGCGACGTCGCGGCCGTGGAAGAACAGGGCGGTTTGCAGCAGGACCGAAAAGATCAGAAGGAATGCGACCATCGCGACGACCGTAACGAGCGTCGCCGGGCCTCGGTCATCGCGGCGCCATCGGTCGATCAACTGTTCCGGTGTGACCATGGTCTGCTTTCCGATTATTGTTGGACGGCTGGCTTTTCAGGACGGAATAGGGATATACGGCCACGGCCAGGAATCGATTCCGAGCTGCACAAGCACCGCAGCGACCGCCACCATCGCAGCGGCCTGGAAGGCCCTCACGAGGTATGTCACGTACTCACCGTCTCTCCAATCGATGCAGCGCTGTCTGATTTCAGTCGGGGATCGCGTTTGCGCGGGACATGATCTTGCGGACGACGATCGCACCGGCTGCGGCGGCGGCTCCGACCACCAAGACGGCCAGGAAGACGTATTCGAGGGTGGAGGGTCCGCGGTCTGAGTCTTTGCCGCCGGCGCGGTGGAGGAGGGTGCCGGCCAGTGCGGCGACGAACATCATCGTGAGGCTGATGTAGGAGGTCACGGCCTCGCGGGCGGTGCGCCGGGTGGCGGTAGCGACGGTGGTGATGCTCATGGTGGGCTCCTTGTGGCTCGGTCGATGTGTAGCAGGTCAGCTGGACTGGATGATCGTGGCCGGTGTGGTCTGGGGGTCTCGCTCCTTCGCGGCGCCGGCGGGCACCATCGAATCGGACTAGCCGGTGATGATGGTCAGTGCCGGGATGAGCAGCAGCATGATGAATAGGCCGGCGAGTCCGGCCAGTGGCATAGCCAGCTTTTCGGTGGCCTCCGCTGCCGCACCTTGTTCTGCGCTGGCCTGAGCGGATCGCAGGCCCGCGGCCTTTGCCCGCAGTGATGTGTAGACGGATGCGCCTTTGTCTCCGGTCATGTTCATGATGTCGGCCAGGTCGCCCAGCTCGGTCAGGCCGAGCTCTTGGGAGACGCGTGTCAGGGCATTCCATGGGGCTTCGCCGGAGCGCCCGGCTTCGTACAGTTCCTCGTCGAGACGTAGGAACACCCATGAATCTCCCACCTGTGCAGCGCGCTCGAGGCTCTGGGTGGTGCCGATGCCACCGCGTCGGCACAGTGCGACGAGATCGATGTAGGAGCTCAGCGCCTGCGCGAATTCCGCTCGCGCCGCGGTTGCCCGGCGCCGGATCTCGATGTCGGGGATGAGGAAAAGCAGGAAGGCGGTCGCAATCGACAGGATGGCCGGGATGGACCATCCCAGGCCGACCCCGAATGCAGTCAGGACCAGGTTGAGGAATGGGAAGATGAGCAGTCCGAGCAGTGCTGCGACGAGCTTTTCCCCGAGTACGTGGGCGGGATCTCGGTGCAGCAGGGCGAGATCAGCGTTGGGGAGCGTGAAGAATTTGCTGTCCTGCAGGTAGGGGTGGACCCGGATGCCGAGTTTGTTCGCCATCCCGTCGATCAGGGAGGTTCCAGTTGTCGCTGTGCGCTCCGGGGCCGGTCCGGACAGGCGCGCCATGGCATCGCTGAGTGCGGGTTGTGCGCGCATGATGTAGAGGGCAACCAGGTAGATGCCGATTGTTCCGACGCTCGTGTAGAGGATGACCGTCATCTGAATGCTCATCGCTGCGCTCCTACGAGGTCGGTGCGGTTGACGCGATCATTGGTGCCGATAAAGCGGGGGTAGGTCGGCGGTTTGGTGGCCTGCTTCATCCAGTACAGGTCGGCCGCGAACAGGGTCAGCAGGATCAGTAGCACGATCTGCATTCCGCCCGACTTGTACGGTTCCATGAAGTTGGTGAACAGGAACGCTGCCGCGAGTGTTGTGATTGCGATGATGGTGACCCATTTCGCCTGTGTACGGCTGGATTTGCGGTCGGCCTCGGTGCGGCGTCGGCGCGCGACCATGTCACCGACGTCTTCGGCGAGGCCTTCGAGCACGGCCGCAAGTCCAACGCCCCGCAGTTGCATGCTCAGAAGCAAGGCTCCGCAGATCTTGTCGCCGACGCTGTCGTTGAGGTCCGATGCGAAACGAGTGATTGCATCCACCGGAGGGACGTTGTTGCGCAGGCGGCTGATGAACGCTGTGATCTCCTCCCGTAGTGCCTCTGGGATCGGAGTGGAGATGATGGTGTGCTCGATTCCCGAACCAGCCTTCATGCTGCTGGACAGGTTGCGGGCCCACTCATCCATGGCCGCCAGCCGACTGATCTGCTGTTCTGCTTCGGGGCGCCCGAGCAGGTACGGCAAGCCGACCAGCAGCGCCGGGACCAGAAAGAGGGTGAAGAGCCATCCCGAGAGGGACGACACGACGATGCCGGCGGCGAAGCCCACGACGAGCAGGATCTGGGTGCTACGCGGGATCTTCGATGAGCTGGGGCGCCGGCGCTGACGGGTGGGCGCGGTGGGATCGCGGCGGTCTTTCCATCCGATGACGATGCAGGCGACCCCGGCGCACAGCAGCAGTACCAGGAAGATGCCGATCTGCTGATACATCACGCCACCTCTTCATCATCGTAGAGGTCGCGTTCTTCGTCGAAGTGGCGAAGTCTGTCGCTGGGGAGGTTGATTCGCTTGAATCCGCCGGCGAGCAGCTGGCGGAGCAGAGGTTGTGGAATCGATCCGAATTCTCCTGTGCCGTCCGAGTATCCCCGGTAGATCGTGGAGAAGGACGGCTTCTTGTCGTCGCCGGGCTCGACGTAGACGACTTCGTCGACGTACCGGACCGAGGTGCGCGACCCTTCGCCATCGACGCGGACCTTCGTGCCGAGTTGGACGATCAGGTCGATGTGCTCTGCGAGCTGGCGTTCGACGTAGTCCACCGTCGCGTTCATCGGGGGTTCGGTCGCCAGGTTCACCAGACGGTCGACGACACCGCGAGCGGTGTACGCGTGCGTCGTGGATAGCCCTCCTCTGGCCGTCTGCAGTGCCTTGAGAAGAGCGAGGATCTCGTGACCGGCTACCTCACCGACGATCATGTAGTCGAGCTGCTGTCGCACGAACTCGTACAGGATGTCCGAGAGGGTGTAGCTGCCGGCGAGCTCGCCGTCTGCACCGCGTTCTCCGCCACCCAGGATCGTCTCGGCGTCGACCACGAAATCCTCGCGGCCAGGGAGTTCGTCGATGAACAGTTCCCGCTCGGTTTCCGCGATTCCGATTCGCGTCTGCAGAGGAAGCGCATTGGCCAGTGCACGCGTGAAGGTCGTTTTTCCGAAGCCCATTCCGCCACCGGTGACCACCGAGGCACCGCCGCGGACCGCGCACGAGAGGATGGTCGCGAGCTCGATCGGCATCATCCGATGTTCGACGGCGAGCTGATCGAGGGCGATGTTCTTGAGGCGGTGGATGCGGATTGCCACCGAGGGGCGTTTGACCGAGTAGCCCATGACCGACAGTCGGTGGCCTCCGCGCATTGTCAGACGCAGCGACGGATTGAGCCGGGAGAAGGGCCGACCGCCGTTGTCGGCGCGCGAAGCCAGCAGTCCCATCCACTCGAGGAGCTCCTCGGGGGTGTCGACCACTGGGTCGCGGTGTTCATAGTGTCCGTCGGGGAACTTGACGTAGACGGCCGCACCGTTGAGGAAGATGTCGGTGACGTGCGGCTCTTCGACGAGTTCCTGCAGCGGGCCCAGGTTGAACTGCGCGTCGAAGATGGCCTTGATCAGGGCTTCTTCTTCGACGATTGTGAAGGCTTCCCCACCGGAGTTGATGGTCTTCTGGACGTGGTTCTTGACCAGGCCGGTGATCGTCTCACGGCCGAACTCGCGTTCTTCCTCCTCAGTGAACGGAGCGAAGTATTTGCCGGCGTTCTTTGGGTCGTGGCGCTCGCGGTCACGCGCTGACCGGTAGTCACGCAACAGTTCCGCGGCTTCTTTCTGCAGAGCGCGGACCAGGGCGCGATCGACCTTGACCTTCGCGGTCGTCGGGACGGGCCGGGGCGCCGTGCCGAGGTGGCCGGTGGTGGTGGGCGGGGGGGGGTAGGGGTTGCGGATCGGGGGGAAAGGGTAGGTGTGGGGGTGGGGGGTTTACGATAACGA